>CAZBOK010000423.1:0-3976 GCA_964493525.1 uncultured Phycisphaeraceae bacterium
GGTCTGGCGGTCGCCGATGATGAGCTCGCGCTGGCCGCGGCCGATCGGGATCATCCCGTCGATCGCCTTGATGCCGGTCTGCAGCGGCTCCTTCACGGGCTGACGCTCGGCGACCGACGGAGCCGGGCTTTCGACCGGGCGCTGCTTCGTCGTCGCGAGCGGACCCTTGCCGTCGATCGGCTGGCCGAGCGCGTTCACCACGCGGCCGAGCAGCGCGTCGCCGACGGGGACCGAGATGATGCGCCCGGTCGTCTTCACCGGGTCGCCTTCCTTCACCTTCTGGTCGGAGCCGAAGAGGATGGCGCCGACGTTGTCCTGCTCGAGGTTGAGTGCCATCCCGAACACACCGTTCGGGAACTCGAGGATCTCGGACACCATGCACTCGTCGATGCCGTGCACGCGCGCGACGCCGTCACCGACCTGCAGCACGGTGCCGACGCCCTCGGCCTTCACCGACGAGCGATAGTTCGCCAGCTCGCGCTGGATGATCGACGAAACTTCCGACGGTCTCAGGTCCATCACTTCCTCCAGGGTCCTCGTCTCACTTCGCGAGCTGCGTCACCAAGTCGTCGAGACGACGGCGGACGCTGCCGTCCCACATCCGCGAACCGATGCGGATGCGCACGCCCCCGAGCAGTTCGGGAACGATCTCCTCTTCGATCTCCACCGACTTCGCGGTCACTTCCTCGAGCTTCGCCTTCAGGGACTTTCGGGTCGCGTCGTCGAGCGGACGCGCCGTCTCGATGAACGCGACGACGACGCCCTTCGCTTCGCGGTCGAGCCGCGCGAACTCCTCGGCCGCCTCGAGCACGACCTCCGGCCGGCGCCGCTCGAGGGCGAGGTGGCAGAAGTCCTGCACCAGCTGCGGCGCGCCGCCCTCGCCGGACAGTCCGGCGGCGGCGAGCAGCTTCTTCTTCACGGCGACCGGCAGGCGCGGGTTCGACAGCGCCGCGCGCAGCTCCGGCGTCTCGTCGACGAGGTCGCCGAGCGTCGACAGCGCCTTGCCCACGGCGTCGCGCTGGCCGCTCTTCTCCGCCGCGGAGAACAGCGCCTTCACGTACCGCACCGTCGCAAGTCCGACCGCCATTGGGTGCCTCACTTGACCGACGACAGAACCTGGTCAGCGAGCTTCCTGTGGTCCGCGTCGCTGACCTCGCGCTCGAGGACCTTCTCCGCGATCATCCGCGAGATCTTGACGGACTCGGCGCGGATCTCGCCGAGAGCGCGCTGCTTCTCGAGGTCGATCTCGCGCTTCGCACGCTCGCGCTCCTTGTCCGCGTCGTCGCGAGCGCGGTCGAGGATCTCCTGCGCCTGCTTCGCGGCGATCGCGCGCGACTCCTCGAGCCGCTGCGCCACCGCGCGCTCCGCGTCGGCCGCCTGCTTCTTGTTCGCCGCGAGCAGACGTTCCGCGTCCGCCTTCGCGTTCGCGGCGGCGTCGACCGCCTCGTGAATCCGCTTCTCGCGCGCGTCGAGCGCGTTCAGAATCGGGTTCCACGCGAACTTGAGGAGCAGCGCCGCCAGCACCACAAAGGTGATGACGGTCAGGAGGTAGCCGGACGGATCGAACGCGAGCGGGTTGAAGCCGCCCTCGGCGAGGACCGGAACCGGAGAAGTCCATCCGAACTGCATGGTCAACCTCGGGGAAAGACCCCGCACGCGGATCGCGCGCGGAGCGGACCGCGGGTCACGCGAACTTGAGCAGGAGGCAGAGCACGATCGCGAAGAGCATGGCGCCTTCGATCATGCCCGCCGTGATCAGCATGTTGGTGCGGATCGCGCCGGCCGCGTCCGGCTGACGCGCCGTGCCTTCGCACGCGCTCGCGCCGAGCAGGCCGATGCCGACGCCGCCGCCGATGAGCGCGAGGCCCGCGCCGATTCCTGCACCGAGAGGCATCATGTCCATGGGAACCGTCTCCTTTATTTGCCGTGAATGCGGCGTCAGTGCTCCGGGTGGAGCGACGCCTGGATGAAGAGAATCGAGAGGAACGTGAAGATGAAGGCTTGCAGGAACGCCACGAGGAGCTCCAGCACGCCGACGAAGATCAGCATCGGGAACGCGGCCACCAACGAGCCGGCGCGCAGCGCCATGCTCGAGGCCATGTAGATCATCCCGTAGAGGGAGAGGATCACGAGGTGGCCGCCGGTCATGTTCGCGAACAAACGGATGGTCAGTGCGAAGGGCTTCACGAAGAAGCCGATGACCTCGACTACGAACATCAGCGGCCACATGAAGCCCGGCACGCCGTGAGGAACGAGGCCGGTCCAGAACTTGATGACGCCGGAGCCCTTCATGCCGAGCGCCAGCATGAAGACGAGAGTCGTGGTCGCGAGGCCGGCAGTGACAGCGACCTTCGCGGTCGCGGTCCCGGCGTGCGGGATCGGCAGGAGGCCGACCAGGTTCATCGTCCAGATGAAGAAGAACTGCGTGAGGAACAGCGGCGCGAAGCGCCGGCCGTTCTCCTTCCCCATCGTGTCGAAGACCATCTGGTCGCGGACGAAGAGGACCAGTGACTCGAGGAAGTTCGCGAGCGGTCCGCGCGGGGCGTCGCCAGCGGCAAACTTCTTGCCGTAGCCGATCGCGAACAGCGCCAGGACGAACGCCGCCGCTCCCCACATGGTGAGCAGGTGGTTCGTGATGTTCCAGTCGATGCCGAGGAAGTGGAAGCTCCAGATCGTGTGCGGCTCGATGTGGCCGAACAGCGCCTTGAACTTCTCGCTCGCGGTGAGATCAGCGTCGGAGATCGTTTCCGAAGTCATCGACCCACCCACCCGTTTGCCGAAGTCCTCGAACCGGAGCCCATGCCCGGCTCGCCCATGAAGACCGACCGATCAGTCGCGAGGCTCTCGCGCATCCGCCGCGCGCACGAGACTCACGTCGATCACGACTTCCAAAACCGCGTACTGCGCGCCGAGCCCGATCAAGAACGGAATCGCGTCCCGCCGCGCCACCGCCAACACGACCGCGGCGAGCAACCCCGCCGCCACCACCCTCAGCAGGAATGCCCGGAGCACTCCGCGGAGGAACTCGACCTGCGAGTCCGGCGCTTCCGCTGCTTCGCGCGGACCGGCCTGCGTCGCTCGCCAAGCCGCCACCTGGATGGCCGCGCCAACCAGCGCGCCGGCCGCCGCACCCACCGCCCGCGCCGGGCGATCGAAACCGTCGATCGCGCCGAACACGAGCCAGATGCCGCCGATGACCACCGCGGCCGCCGCCGACATCCTCGCCGCGTCCGCGCGCCGGCTCGCCTTCACGAGCCCGAACCGACGCCCGACGACGGACCCGGCGGCTTCAACCCTCTGAACAACGCCACCATGCCCGCGGTCACGCCGAGAAAGCAGCCCACGATCGTGAACACCGGGAACCGACCGAGCAGACCGGTGCTGCGATCGATCCAGTACCCGCCGCCGACGCCGACCGCGCAGGAGACCGCGACTCGGAGACCGAGATCCACGACCCGAGTCGCCTGCCCGAGCGAACGGGTCGCACGCTCTTCGTCCGACTGCGAGGGCGAGCGCGGGTCGTTCGGCTCGTTCGGCGAGCTGTCGGACATCGCGGCGCCCCCGGAGACCGGACGCTTCGGCTCCCGTGCGTTCACACGCTGGTGCCGGCTGGTTCCGGCCGACCTCTCGCCCGCGTCCTGCCTGCCGACGTCCGTCACTGCCGAAGCCACTGTCGCGGTCGAAAGGACGGGGCAGATTATGGAGCTGCACTTTCCGGGTCAATCCGCGAACGGTGTGATCTTTTGTCGCAGGCGCGCAGTGGAAGCGGAACCGCGGACTCGTTTTCGCTTACCACTCGCGGACCGCTGGAGCCCCGGATGGTCGACGTCCCCGAGGAGGTCGTGGAGCGCGCACGAGACGGAGATCTCGACGCCGTGCGGACGATCCTCCGGATGCTCGAAGCGCCGGTGTTCCACACGGTCTTCCGCCTCGTCGGCGGGCGGTTCGCGAGCGACGTCGAGGACATCGCGCAGGA
>CAZBOK010000424.1:0-3963 GCA_964493525.1 uncultured Phycisphaeraceae bacterium
GCGTCGTCCCGCCGCGCCTGGAATCCCCGCGCCTCGAGGTGCGCGAGGAGGTCGGCGGACGGCGGGGCCATCGCCACGCTCAATTCATCGAGGAGCGAGAGGGCGTCTCCGTCGTTCACGGTCGCCCCCGTTCTCTCCGCACGGAGCTCCGGGCGTCGCCGGCGAGGAGCGAAGAATCGAAACCGTCGAGCTCGGCGCGATCGGCGAACAGATGGCGGTCGTGCCAGCGGAAACACGGGTTCGAGAGGACGAGCGTGGTGCACATCGTGGGCTTGCGATCGATCGAGGGCTTCATTTGGGACTCCGTTGCGTGGCGTGGACCGAGAAAGAAAAACCCGCCGGGCTCTCGGTCAGGGCCCGGCGGGTTCGGTGTCTCGTGCTGTCTCGTTCAGACCCTAGTCGCCGGCGCTCCCGTCGTGCCAATTGCGGCACGTGCGCTTCGTGACGAACATCTGGATCTTGAGCGTGTGCTTCATGTGTCTTTGGTCGCGGCGGATGTACCGCGAGGGGGACATTCAGTAACTCGGCTTCCAAAGGTCGTCAATTGAGCTTTTTCGAAAAGACCCGGCGCCTTCCGGTCCGCGGCGCCGATCGAATGGAAACGAGCCGCGAGCGGTAGCATCACATTCCTCCGAAACGGAGACCTCATGAACGCACACCGACGAAGCTCGACCCCGACCCGCCGCGCGATCGCCAGCCTGCTCGCACTCCTCGGCTGCACGCCGATCGCCTGCGGACAGGAATCGAGCGCCGCGAACGGAAAGGACCCCGCCATGGCGAAGGCCGCAACGACCCCGCGCTACTCGAAGTCCGGTTACGACATCACGCCGCTCGACAAGTCGGCGATCACCGAGCTGGCGAAGAAGCTGACTCCCGAGCAGTGGAACGTCACCCAGGACGCCGGCACCGAGCGCGCGTTCTGCGGCGGCCTCCTCCAGAACAAGGAGCACGGGATCTACGTGTGCGTCGTGTGCGGCCTCCCGCTGTTCCGCTCCGACGCGAAGTTCGAGTCCGGCACCGGCTGGCCGTCCTTCTTCCAGCCGTTCGATCCCGACCACGTCACGCAGATCCGCGACGACAGCCTCGGCATGGAGCGCATCGAGATCCGTTGCGCGCGCAGCGGGTCGCACCTCGGCCATGTCTTCGATGACGGCCCGAAGCCGACCGGCCTGCGCTTCTGCCTCAACTCGGCGGCGCTGACGTTCATCAAGGACGGCGATCCGCTGCCGCCCGAGTCGCGGCCGGTGGAATCGCAGTCGGCGTACTTCGCGGGCGGCTGCTTCTGGGGCGTCGAGGATCTCTTCGAGCAGATCCCCGGCGTGATCGATGCGGCGTCCGGGTACATGGGCGGCAAGGTCTCGAGCCCGACCTACGAGATGGTCTGCGGCCACGACACCGGCCACGCGGAGACCGTGAAGGTCGTGTTCGATCCGAAGCGCGTGACCTATCGCGATCTGCTCGACGTGTTTTTCAAGAACCACGACCCGACGACGCTGAACCGCCAGGGCCCCGACGTCGGCGACAACTACCGCTCGGCGATCTTCTGCACCGACGCGGCGCAGAAGGAGCAGGCCGACGCGTTCATTGCGGAGCTGACGAAGGCCGGCGCGTTCCGCCGACCGATCGTGACCCAGGTGGTGCTCGGCGGCGGCACGTTCTGGCCGGCCGAGGAGTACCACCAGGACTATCACAAGAAGCACGGCGGCAGCTGCCGCGTCGTTCGCTGAGAACCGACGACGGCGGAACTCCGCGCGATCGCACCGCGTTCACCCGCGGTCCGATCGCGCGCAGTCGTCTCATGTGGATCCTCCCTCTCGCGCTCGCGTTCGCACGCGTCGCGGCTCCGGACGGCGCGGCGGCGCTCGATCGGTTCCGCGCGACCGGCGAGCGCCACGGCAGCATCGGCGACTACAGCGTCGCCACTCCGCTCGGGTATTCGGTGCCCGTGCAGTCGCTCCACGGCTGGTGCACGCTCGCGACGACGGGGCCGGACTGCGCGTTCGCCAAGCTCGCGCATTGCCCGAGCGCGCACGAGGTCGCAATCAGCAAGGGCGCGTTCGTGCTAAAGCTGCTGTCGCGCGAGATCTGGCCCGACCGCTTCGCGCGAATGCTCGCCGAGTTCCACGCCGCGCACCGCTGGCGCTCGGTGACGTGGGGCGAGTTCCGAGCCGCTCCGCGCTGCTCTCACTCCGACTCTCCGGTGCGCGCACGCCGATCGCGTTCGATGCTTCATTCGACGTCGAAGAAGGTCGTCGTCGATCCGCGCGGCCTGGTCCCCCACTGGACCGACGAGTCGCTCGTGGAGGCGCGCGTGTTCGCGATGCTCCCGGCTTCCGCGGACCACGCCGACGTCGCCGCGTCGGACGCGCGGCTCGCGACCGTGCTCGCCGCGGTGCCGAAGGACGATCGCTCGGGCGAAGCGCTGCTGATCGACCTCGCTCTCGCCGCGAACGGGGAGCGTTCGGGCCGCGCCGAGGACTCATTGCACTTCTACACGAGCGCGGCGGCGCGCCGGCCGGTGCCGTCGCTCGCCGCCGCGTTCGCGAGACGTCGATTCGAGTCGCTCAGCGCTGGATCACGATCGCGCCGGTGAAGTTCTCGGGCGCGTCGAAGAACCAGTAGCCGTAGTCGTCGAGGAACCCGAGGCTGCCGTCCTTCGGGTCGAGCCCGAACAGGTAGGACACGTCGCTCGAGTCGCTCGACGCGACCGCGACGCGCTGCTTCCCGCTGCAGGCGAACGCGTCGATCGTGTTCACGAGCGACGCCTGCGCGAGGCTGAGCGAGTCCGAGACGGCGCCGGTCGAGTCGATGCGCGCCGCGAACATGTCGGCGTCCGCGTCATCCGGGAAGTCGCGGGCGATCAGGCACGACTTGGGCCCGATCATCGCGATCGAGCCGTAGTGCGAGAACATCATCGCGTTGAAGGGAAGACCGGTCAGCGAGTACGCGCCCGACGCCTTCGACACGTGGTAGGGGTACACGCCGCCGTTGTCGCTGACCACGTAGATCGTCTTCTTGTTCGGGTTGATCGCGATGTCGGTGTTCGCGAAGCCGATGCTCTCGTCGACGGTGACGCCGTTCGCGTCGTGCGACAACGTGCCGTTGCCGTTGATCTTGAACACCCACGCGATGTCGTCGGTGCACAACGTCGCGAGCACGTTGCCGGCGACCTTCACCTGCCGCGGTCCGGTGCCGCACGCCGCGGGCGACGGCAGCTCGACGAGCGCGCCCGTCTTCGCGACCTCGAAGCCGACGATCGAATTCGACGTGTGTCCCGCCGCATACAGGAACGTGTGCTTCTTGATCTCGGCGACCGCGAGCCCGACGTAGTCGTTCGCCGAACCGAACGGCGACCCGGCGACTTCGGTGAGCGCGCCCGACTTCGCGACGCGCATCGCCACGATGCCGCTGCTCGTCGACACGAACAGCATCTTGCGGCGCGACGAGTACGCGATCGTCCCGAGGTTTCCGCGCAGGTCGGCCGACACCGCGCCGCTGGTGGTGAACGGCGGGTCGCCGACCTCCGTGACGTCGCGCCCGTCGACGCGCAATCCGAACACGCGGCTGCCGTTCAGCGTCGACCGCTCGTGCGAGTAGACGAAGGTGCCGGCGAGCGCCGCGTCGCACACGGCGATGCCGAGCAGGAACGCGACCGGGGCGAGTGCGAGACGCATGCGAATCCTCCAGCGATATGAGTGCGGGGATCCGTGATCGGCCGCCCCGAGCGCGCGGCTTTAGGGGACGCGGCTCACGCCAACGCGAGCCGGGCGACCGCGCCGAGCGCCGTCACGACGGCGAGCGTCGTGAACAGACCGCGGCGCGCCGCGAACGTGAGCGCGCACGCGATCGCGAACAGCGCGACGGCCGGCCACGAGACGGCGCGGCTCCCGGGATCGACGAGGACGTGGGCGCCGAACCAGACGCCGAGGTTCGCGATCACGCCGACGACGGCGGCCGTGATCG
>CAZBOK010000425.1:0-3955 GCA_964493525.1 uncultured Phycisphaeraceae bacterium
TGCTCCTGCGCCTGGGCGGCGGCAACGACGGCTTCAACACCGTGGTGCCTGCGGAGGACGACCGCTACCACCGCGCGCGCCCGACGCTCGCCGTGCCGAAAGCGCAGGCGCTCGCGCTCTCCGACGGGCTGTCGCTGCACCCGTCGCTCGGCGGCCTGAAAGCGCTGTTCGATCGGCGCCGCCTCGCCGTCGTGAACTCGGTCGGCTACCCGCAACCCGATCGCTCGCACTTCCGCTCGATGGACATCTGGCACACCGCGAGCCTCACGCCCGAGACGGTGAAGACCGGCTGGGTCGGCCGCCTGCTCGACGCCGACGACTCGCCGCGCGCGCTCGCCGCGGCCGCGATCGTCGACGACGTGCTGCCGCTCGCGATGATCGGCGACACGGCGGCGGTGCCCGTCATCCCCGGACTCGAGGAGTTCCTGGTCGACGCCGGATGCGGCGCGTGCGCAGATCTCGCGAAGGTCGGGCGCGCGAACTCGTCGCCGGCGCTGACGTTCGTCGTCGACCGCATGACGAACGCGGTCGCGGCGTCGCGCCGCGTGGCCGAGCGCTGCGGCGGCGGTCTGCACGCGGCGGGCTTCCCCGGAAGCACGCTCGGCCGCCGCCTCGCGACCGTCGCGGCGCTGCTCGACGCCGACCTCGGCTCGCGCGTCTTCTACGTCGCGCACGACGGCTTCGACACCCACACGCAGCAGAAGGACGGCCACGCCGCGCTGCTCAAGGACCTCGGCGACTCGATCGCCGCGTTCTGGAAGCGCGTCGAGCAGGACGGCCTCGCGGATCGCGTGCTGCTCGTGACGTTCTCCGAGTTCGGCCGCCGCGTCGCGGAGAACGCGTCGCTCGGCACCGATCACGGCCACGGCGCGCCGATGTTCGTCGTCGGCTCGTCGCTCGGCCGCACCATGATCGGCGGCGCACCCGACCTCGCGGACCTCGAGGACGGCGACGTGAAAGGGTTGCTCGATTTCCGCCGGGTGTACGCGACGGTGCTCGAGCGCTGGCTCGGCGCGCCGCGGGCGCAATCCGCCGCCGTGCTCGGCGGGCGGTTCGAGCCCCTTCCATTCCTCGCGACGGAGGCGTAAGTCTCGGAGCCGATGGCTCCGGCCGCCGACCTCCCCCGCATCCCGACGCCGTTCCTCGTCCGCGGACTCGCGGCGTTCGGCGCCCTCGCGCGCGTGCGCGTCACCGAAGCGATCTCTGACGCCGGCCGCCTCGGCGAGATCTTCCTGCGCACGCTGCGCGTCCTGCGCGGCGCGTCGCCGGCGTCGCTGCGGCTCCTGCGCCGCACGATCCGCATGCAGGTCTACTTCACCGGTGCGCAGGCCGTGCCGGTCGCGGGACTCCTCGCGCTGCTCGTCGGCGTCGGGCTCGGCGAGCTGGTGATCGCGAACAACCTCGGCTTCCTCATCCCGCTCTTCCTCGAGAAGCTGATCACTCAGCACCTCGGGCCGTTGATCGCGGCGATCGTCGTGGTCGCGCGCTCGTCGAGCGCGGTCGCGGTCGAGCTCGGGAACATGCGCGTCGGCGGCGAGCTCGAGATGCTCGAGAGCTTCGGCATCGATCCTTACCGCCACCTCGCCCTGCCGCGGTTGATCGGCATCGTGCTCGGCACGGTGTGCACCGGCTTCCTGGTCACCGCGATCGCGCTGTTCACGATGTTCGCCATCGTGCGCAACGATCCGTCGATCGGCGGCATGGACTTCCTGCTCGGGATCTCCCCCGCGTCGGGCGTGCGGCTGTTCGTGCTCGGCGTCGGCTTCGGGCTGTCGATCGCGCTGGTGTCGTTGAACCAGGGGCTGCACCTGATCCCGTACTACACCGAGGTGCCGAAGGCCGCGAGCCGCGCGGTCGTGAAGAGCCTCGTGCTGTGCGCGATCGTCGACGCGGTCGTGTCGGTGGCGGCCGCGTGAACTCCGTCCTCGCGACCAGCGGTTTCTCCGTCGCCTACGGCGGCGCCGTGATCGACGTGCCGGCATTCGCGCTCGCGACCGGCGAGGACGCCGCGATCGTGTGCCCGTCGGTCGTCGCCGGCGACCGCGCCGCGCGCTGCTTGATCGGACTCGCTCCCGTCGCCGGCGGCTCGATCGAGCTGTTCGGTCGCCCGCTCGCCGACACGTCGCCGCGCGAGCTGCTGCGGATGCGGCGGCGCCTCGCGTTCGCGCCGTCCGACCCGGCGTTCCTGTCGACCGTGCCGGTGCCGGACAACGTCTCGATCCCGCTGCGCGATCGGCAGGATCTCTCCGACGCCGAATTGAATTCGCGCGCGCTCGCGCGGCTCTCGGAGCTCGGCGTCGAGATCGTCGGGCGCGTGCTTCCCGCCGCGCTCACGCGTCCGGACCGCTGGCTCGCCGGGTTCGCGCGCGCGACGCTCGCCGAGCCGGAGCTGCTCGTGGTCGCCGAGCCGCCGCTCGCGCTGTCCGACGATCAGTTCGCGCGGTTCGTGAAGCGGCTCGAAGCGACGCGCGAGAGCACGAAGACCGCCGTCGTGCTCCTCTCGGCGGAGAACTTGAACGCGCGCCGCGGCTTCGCCAACATCGTCGACGCGACGCTTCGAACCGCAGCGCCCGGGGCGAGAGGGATGGCCGCCAGATGAACCGCACGGTGATGGACGCCCTGACCGGGCTGTTCCTCCTCCTCGCGCTCATCGTGGCGCTGCTCGCGGTCGTGTCGCGATCGCTGCTCCGTCAGACGCTGTCGCGCAGCTACGTCGCCGAGACGTGGATCCCGGAAGCGTTCGTGAAGGCCGGCGACACGATCGTGTTCCGCAAGTTTCGCGTCGGCTCGGTACTCGACGTCGACGCGCACTACTGGACGCACGAGCACGGCGGCAACTGGTTCCGCGTGCGGCTCGGCATCGACCACGAGTTCGGCGACGCGATCACCGATCGCTTCACCACCACGGTCGAGGTCAGCCCGCTCGGCGGCCTCACCGGCAACACGCTGATCCTCGCGCCGCCGGGCGACGAGAAGCCCGCGCTCCCCGAAGGCGTCGCGCGCCCGGTCGCCGGCCTCGAGCAGAGCGGCGTCCCGCTGTCGAAGACGCCCGACGGCAAGACGGTCGTGCTCGAGTTCCGCCGCCCGGCGTCGTTGCTCGACGACCTCACCGCGAAGGTCACGCACGCCGTCGACGAGATCCTCCCGAAGGTGATGAGCATCGTCGACACGACCGACCGCCTGTTGAAGTCGCTCGCCGACCCGGAGGGCGAACTGTTCAAGACCACCGCGTCGGCGCGCGCGTTGATCGATCGACTGCGGGATCCGCAGGGTCCGGTCGAGACGACGCTGGTCGCGGTGCGCACGAACCTCGACACGTTGAACGCGATGCAGTCCGACATCCGCAAGGTGATCGGCCACGCGGACGAGCTGATCGCCGGCATCCAGCGCGGCGAGGGCGCGGTCGGCGGCCTGATTGCCGACCCGAAGATGAAGGAGCAGGTCGCGACGCTGCTCTCCGACGCCCACGCGCTCACGGTGCGCCTCGACCCGCTGGTCGTGAACGCGACCGCGACGCTCGCGAACGTCGAGGTGGCGACGCGTGAGCTGCCGAAGCTGCTCGCCGACCTGAAGTCGATCCTCGGGAAACTCGACCTCGCGGCGAACTCGCTGCCCGGGACGGCCGAGGACGTGCGACAGACGATCCTCGAGGCGAACCGCGTGCTGCTCGCGATCCAGCAGTTGCCGCTGATCCGCGGCAACGTGGCGGAGCCGCCGGCGGTCGAACCGCTCACGCTCCCGGCGTCCACCGGGTCGGGGTCCCACTGATGCGCCGCGCGATCGCACGAATGACGTGTTGCCGCGCCGCGCTCGCGCTCACCGCCGTGTTCACCGGCGCGTGCTCGTCGCCCGCGCCGTCGTTCGCGGACCGCCGTCCCGAGCAGCACAACCGGATGGGCGCCGAATCGCTGCGCCGCGGCGATCTCTCGTCGGCCGCGATCCACTTCGAGCAGGC
>CAZBOK010000426.1:0-3934 GCA_964493525.1 uncultured Phycisphaeraceae bacterium
ACCGACGAGGAGATCACCGAGTTCGACGGGATGCTCGCGAAGGCCGGCTTCGCGGACACGGATCGCGCGGCGCTGCTCGCGTCGCTCCGGGCGTTCCCGAAGCGCTGAACGATCGGCGCGTTCCGGCCGCGCGACCTCGAGATCCGGCGCACGGCGCCTGCGCCACCGCGGGTTGCAAACCCCCGCGGTGCCCCGTACCTTGACGCGCTTCGGTCCACTCCCGTGTTTCCGCCGGAGAATCCACGATGTCGCCCGTCACCTTGACCGCCAAGAAGCGCGGTCTGGGGGAGACCACTCGGCAGGACGGCTGGTGGGTGCAGCCGCTGCTCGTGTTCCTCGGCTTCACGACGTTCATCGTCTACTCGACGTGGGCGGCGTTCCAGAACGCGCACTACACCGCGGGCCCGTACCTCTCGCCGTTCTACTCCCCCGAGATCTTCGGCGATTCGCCGCACGCGTGGTTCGGACCGAAGCCGTCGTGGTGGCCGGGCTTCCTCCCGTTCTCGCCCGCGCTCCTCATCCTCCCGTTCCCGGGCCTGTTCCGCTTCACCTGCTACTACTACCGCGGCGCGTATTACAAGGCGTTCTGGGCCGACCCGCCGGGCTGCGCGGTCGGTGAGCTGCGCAAGCACTATCGCGGCGAGCAGAAGCTCCCCCTCATCATCCAGAACGTCCATCGCTACGCGTTCTACATCGCGCTCCTGTTCCTCGTCGTGCTGACCTACGACGCGATCCTCGCGCTCCGTTTCCCCGCGGCAGGCGGCGGCGTCGAGTTCGGCATCGGCGTCGGGACGCTCGTGCTGTGGACGAACGTCGCGCTCCTGTCGAGCTACACGCTCGGGTGCCACTCGTTCCGCCACCTGATCGGCGGCGCGCTCGACGTCTTCACCGGCAAGCCGATCCGCAAGAAGGCGTACGACTGCGTGAGCTGCTTGAATCGCCGCCACATGGTGTGGGCGTGGTGCTCGCTGTTCTCGGTCGGCTTCTCCGACGTCTACATCCGGATGGTTTCGATGGGGATCTGGCACGACTGGAGGATCGTCTGATGCCGGCCGCCGAGACGTTCTCTTACGACGTGCTCGTGATCGGCGCGGGCGGCGCGGGACTGCGCGCCGCGATCGAAGCGTCGGCCGCCGGCGTGAAGGTCGGCCTCGTGTGCAAGTCGCTGCTCGGGAAGGCGCACACCGTCATGGCCGAAGGCGGCATGGCCGCGGCGATGGGCAACGTCGACGAGCGCGACAACTGGAAGGTGCACTTCGCCGACACGATGCGCGGCGGCCAGTACCTGAACGACTGGCGCATGGCGGAGCACCACGCGAAGGAAGCGCCCGAGCGCGTGAAGGAGCTCGAAGCGTGGGGCGCGGTGTTCGATCGCACGAAGGACGGCCGCATCCTGCAGCGCAACTTCGGCGGCCACCGCTACCCGCGGCTCGCGCACGTCGGCGACCGCACCGGCCTCGAGATGATCCGCACGCTCCAGGACCATGGGATCCACCAGGGGATCACGGTCCACATGGAGACGACGATCGTCCGCCTGCTGCTCGACGGTGGTCGCGTCGCGGGCGCGTTCGCGTACGACCGCGAGCGCGGCCGCTTCTTCCTGTTCGAGGCGAAGGCCGTGGTGCTCGCGACCGGCGGCTTCGGCCGCGCCTACAAGATCACGAGCAATTCGTGGGAGTACACGGGCGACGGTCAGGCGCTTGCCTACGTCGCGGGTGCCGACCTCATCGACATGGAGTTCGTGCAGTTCCATCCGACCGGAATGGTGTGGCCGCCGTCGGTGCGCGGCATCCTCGTGACCGAAGGCGTGCGCGGTGAAGGCGGCGTGCTGCGCAACAAGGACGGCAAGCGCTTCATGTTCGACGACATCCCGGAGAACTACCGCGGACAGACGGCGAACACGGAGGAGGAAGGCTGGCGCTACACGCAAGGCGACAAGTCCGCGCGCCGTCCGCCCGAGCTCCTGACCCGCGACCACGTCGCGCGCTGCATCAACCGCGAGGTGAAGGCGGGGCGCGGCTCGCCGCACGGCGGCGTGTTCCTCGACATCGCATGGATCAAGGAGAAGCTCCCGAACTCGGTCGAGCACATCAAGAAGAAGCTCCCGTCGATGTACCACCAGTTCAAGACGCTCGCGAACCTCGACATCACCGTCGAGCCGATGGAGGTCGGTCCGACCACGCACTACGCGATGGGCGGGATCCGCGTGAACGGCGACTCGCAGATGTCGACGGTGCCCGGACTCTTCGCGGCGGGCGAATGCGCGGCCGGACTGCACGGCGCGAACCGGCTCGGCGGCAACTCGCTCTCGGACCTCCTCGTGTTCGGCAAGCGCGCCGGCGAGTTCGCGGCGAAGTTCGCGAAGGAGAACGGCGCGGCGAAGATCGACCCCGGCCAGGTCGGCGCGGTCGAGAAGTGGGCGCTCGCGCCGTTCGAGCGCACGGGCTCCCCCGAGGGGCCGTATCAGGTGCAGGCGGCGCTGCAGGATCTGATGCAGGCGCAGGTCGGCATCGTGCGCACGCAGAGCGAGCTCGACGATGCGATCGTCAAGGTCCGCGCGCTGCGCGCGCGCGCAGCGCAGGTCGCCGCCGGCGGCAACCGCGAATACAACCCCGGCTGGCACACGGCGCTCGACCTCGACAACCTGCTGATCTGCTCCGAAGCCGTCGCGATGTGCGCGGCGGAGCGGAAGGAGAGCCGCGGTGCGCAGTTCCGCGAGGACTTCCCGGAGAAGAGCGTCGAGTGGGGCAAGACACGGCTCTCGATCCGGCGCGGCAAGGACGGCGCGATGGAGATGAGGAAGGAACCGGTTCCGGCGGTGCCGGCAGAACTGCAGGCGGTCATCGAGGAGCAGAAGTGATGGCGCGCGCGACCTTCCGCATCTGGCGAGGCGACAAGAACGGCGGGAAGTTCCAGGACTACACGACCGAGGTCGGCGAAGGCATGGTCGTGCTCGACGCGGTGCACCAGATCCAGGCCGAGAGCGCGAACGACCTCGCGTGCCGCTGGAACTGCAAGGCCGGCAAGTGTGGCTCGTGCTCCGCCGAAGTGAACGGCGCGCCGCGCCTGATGTGCATGACGCGCCTCGATCAGTTGCCGCTCGATCGCCCGGTCATCCTCGAGCCGATGCAGACGTTCCCCGCCGTGAAGGACCTCGTGACCGACGTGTCGTGGAACTACACGACGAAGAAGCGCATTCGGAAATACGCGCCGCGCAAGGCCGACGCGCCCGACGGCACCTGGCGCTACGCGCAGGAGGACGCCGACCGCATCCAGGAGTTCCGGAAGTGCATCGAGTGCTTCCTGTGCCAGGACGTCTGCCACGTGCTGCGCGACCACCGCAAGCACGACGAGTTCATCGGCCCGCGCCACTACGTGTTCTCGGCAGCGCTCGAGATGCATCCGCTCGACACGGGTGACCGCGTCGACGAGATGAAGAAGGACTACGGCATCGGGTATTGCAACATCACGAAGTGCTGCACCAAGGTGTGCCCCGAGGGCATCACGATCACCGACAACGCGATCATCCCGCTGAAGGAGCGCGTCGCGGATCGGTTCTACGATCCGCTGAAGATCCTCTGGAGGAAGCTCACCGGGAAGAAGTGATCGCGGTCGCGCGAGCCGCGTCGCGGCGTCGCGCGCGGATCGACGCGGCCATGGGGGACGGTCGCGTGGACGACTTGCCAAGAGCGCGGCGCGGCGACCGGTGACGGCCGCGTCGACGCCGTGAAGTCCCGCCAACGATCGAACCACGCGGCGGACGAGTAAGGATCCACGAGCCCGCGGAAGCAGATCCCGTGTCGACGCGCGTTGTTCAGCACGTACTGCAGCGTGTTCCGCACATCGAGCGTCGATCGGAGCACGCGCGAGTGGAAGCGTTCCTCGAACACGCGACCGGTTCGGTTCAGTGCCGAATTCAAGTGCCGCGCGATGC
>CAZBOK010000427.1:0-3928 GCA_964493525.1 uncultured Phycisphaeraceae bacterium
GGCGCCGGCAACCTGTTCGCCGCGAACTACCAGTCGAGCACGATCGTGCGGATCCCGCTCGACGACCCGTCGCAGATCGAGGTGTTCGCGTTCGACATCAACGTGATGCAGAAGCCGAACGACCTGAAGCTCGCGCGCGGCGGCGGCATGGTGTCGTCCTGCGGCAACGCGAGCGTGGTGCGCCTCGACGTGATGGGCAACGTCTCGCTGCTGATGAACAACACGACCTACGGCGAGATCGTCGGCGTCTCGGTGCCCGAGGACTGGTCGCCCTGCACCGGTCGTTACTCGATGTACGGGCAGAGCGACGTCGGCAGCGGCGGCTTCACGCCGAAGCTGCGCGCGGTCTTCCCGCCGTGCGTCGGCCAGCAGGCCGCGCTCGAGTTCAAGGACTTCCTCGGCGGCGCGCCGACGGCGCTGATCATCGGCGTCGGTCAGGGCTCGCAGTGGTTCATGGGCGGCACGCTGCTCGTGAACGTCGCGTTGCCGTTCACGATCACCTCGTTCGTGATGCCGGGCAGCGGCGCCGGCAACGGCGACTTCCGCCTCCCGTTCATCGTGCCGGACTCGCCCGCCTACGTCGGCGCGGAGTTCTATCACCAGGTTCTGCAGGCCGACCCGGCCGGGCCGGTCGGCGTGACCCACTCGAACGGATTGAAAGCGAAGCTCGGGACCTGAACCCGCCTCGCGATCGACACCGATCCCGACCTCGCGGGAGCGTCCGTCACCCCCCAAGACGGACGCTCCCGTCTGTTTGCAGCGTCAGGCGTCCGCGGGGCTGCGCTCGGCGGCGAGCGCTTCGAGCCTCGGGCGCGTCATGCGCCAGATCGTCCACTCGGTCATCGGGGTCGCGCCCTGCGCGCGGTAGAACTCGATTGCGGGTTCGTTCCAGTCGAGCACGGCCCATTCGAAGCGGCCCGCGCCGCGCGCCTTCGCGATGCGCGCGCAATGGATCAACAGCGCCTTGCCGAGTCCGTGGCCGCGCGCCGCCGGGCGGACGAAGAGATCCTCGAGGTAGAGGCCGGGGCGGCCGAGCCAGGTCGAGAAATTCGCGAAGCAGAGCGCGAAGCCCTGCGCCACGCCGTCGATCTCGCCGATCCAGCACTCGGCGGTCGGCCCGCGCCCGAGCCCTTCGCCGAACAGGTGGCGCTCGAGGAGGTCCGCCGTCGCGATCGCGTCGTTCGGAGCGCGCTCGTACTCGGCGAGCTCCTTCACCAACGCGAGGATGAGCGGGACGTCGGCGCGGGTCGCATCGCGGATCGTGACGCGGGGCATCAGGGCCTCCGGAGATCTTCGAACAAGGAGCGGACGTCGCGCGCGCCGCGGACAGCCACCACGAGCGTGACGACCGCGTACCACGCGACGCACGCGGCGACGACCGCGAGCCAGAACCAGTGCGTGCTCATGCGGGCCGCTCCGATCTCGACGCGGCCGGCGCCGCGAGGGAGCCGACGATCATGGCGAACGCGGCGCCGGCGTAGGCCGCGATCCCGCTCCAGTGCGGGCCGACGCGCGCCGCGAAGTCGTGGGTCGCCGGCGTCTTGTCGAGCACCAGCCACGCGAGCGGCAGCGCCGCGCCCACGACGATCGCGCACAGCGCGCCCGCGCCGCGCGCGCGCCGCCAGTAGCACGCGGCGACCAGCAGCACCGACATGCTCGAGAGGTAGATGGTCCCGGTCACGGCGAAGTAGTCCCACAGGTCGCCGCCGAGCGGGAACCACAGTCCGTAGGCGAACAGGAAGAGCCCGAGCACGACCACCAGGAGTCGATTCCAGCGCAGCCGCGCGCGCTCGCTCCACGCGCGGCGCGAGAGCGGGAGGATGATGTCGTTCCAGAGCACTCCGCTCCAGGTGAGCAGGTAGGACGAGTCGGTCGACATGTCGGCGGCGAGCATCGCGGCGATCAGCAGGCCCATCAACCCGACCGGAACGAACGTCGACAGGAACACCGGCATCGCCTGGATCGACGGATCGCCACCGGCCGCGGACGCAGCGAGGACGCCGGGCGCGAGGACCGCGAGCGCCGCGATTCCCCAGATCCCCGGCAGCACGAATCGAGCGGCGAAGAAGAAGCTCGTCTTCACGTACACCGCGCGGCCGGTGGCGGAGTCCTTCGCGGCGAGCACGCGCGCGATCACCGGCTGCCACGTCAGCGTCGCCGCGAGCTGCAGGCAGCACTGGAACAAGAGGTACGGCCAGCCGCGCCCCGGCTCGGCGAGCGGCGAGAACCCGCCGTCGCCGATCTTGGTCTCGACCGTCTCCACGAGCGTGCCGAGTCCGATCTTCCCGATCACCAGCGCGGTCACCGCGAGCAGCCCGGCGCTCATCACGACGAACTGGAGGAAGTCGGTCACGAGGACGGAGAGCATCCCGCCGAGCGCGGTGTACAGCACGACGACGGCGAGCAGGACTCCCATCACGATCTTCAACCAGCCCGCGTCGATCCCCGTCGTCGTCACCAGGAATTCGCCGCCGAGGCGGAGGTAGAGCCCCATGTTCAGCATGCCGCCGAGCACGATCACCACAGCGGACAGGACGCGCACGCGCCGGCCGAATCGCCGCTCGAACAACTCGGGCAGCGTCATCGCCGCGGCGTCGCGCAGCGGCTTCACGCAGAACCCGGTGAGGCCGACGATCAACATCGCCGCGAACTGGATCAGGCCGGGCGTCGCGCCCGCGAAGCCGTGCTGGTAACCGGCCTGCGCCGTGTACATGCACGTGACGATGCCGAACTCCGTCGCGGCGAGCGACGCGATGCCGAGGTGGACGTCGACCTTGCGACCCGCGACGAGGAAGTGCTCGACGCTGCCGACGTGGCGCTTCACCCAGAGGCCGGCGATGACGGTGGCCGCGAGGTAGAGGACGACGATCGGGCCGTCGAGAAGAGGGGAGAAGTGGGACATCCCGCGCGGGACTGTAGCGACGGGGTGGGATCTCCGAAGGCGTTCCCGCGGCGGGCACGTGCTTTGGGGGCGGTTCTCGGAAGGTGGTAGGTTCCTGGTCTTTGTTCCTCCGCGGTGCTCGCTCGATGGTGATGCTCGAAGTCTGCGTGGACTCGGTGGGCGCGATCGCCGGGGCCGTCGCCGGGGGGGCGGGGCGCATCGAGCTGTGCGCTCGGCTCGACCTCGACGGGTTGTCGCCGTCGGCGGCGGACGTCGAGAGCGCGCTCGCGATCGCCACGGTGCCGGTGTTCGTGATGGTGCGGCCGCGCGCGGGCGACTTCGTCGTCGGCGCGGACGAGCTTGGCGCGATGCTCATCGAGATCGATCGACTGCGCGCGCTGCGCGTGCCGGGCGTCGTGTTCGGCGCGATCGAACGGTCGGGCGCGGTCGACGTCGCGACGACGCGCGCGCTCGTCGCGCGCGCGCGACCGATGGCGGTCACGTTCCACCGGGCGTTCGATCGCGCACCCGATCCGCGGGCGGCGCTCGACGCGTTGATCGAACTCGGCGTCGATCGCGTCCTCACGAGCGGCGGCGCGCCCGACGCGGAGCGCGGGATCCCGGTGCTCGCGCGGCTCGTCGCAGCGGCCGCGGGCCGGATCGTCGTGATGCCGGGCGGCAAGGTCCGCGCGCACAACGCGGCGCGCATCGTTCGCGGAACCGGAGCGGTCGAGATCCACTCGTCGACGCCGTTCCACGTCGCCGCCGTCGTCGGCCCGGGAGTGTGACATGGCGAGACCACGCTTGTTGGCTTCCGCGGTGCGGCCGCGACCGATCGGGAAGACGGAGTTCGACCGCCGCTCGGTCGCGCTGCGCACGCGCCTCCTCCGCCTGCAGTTCGAGCTGCGCGACTGCGACTTCCCGGTCGTGCTGCAGTTCGCGGGCGGCGATCGCGAGTCGGCGTTCGACGTCGTGAACCGGCTGACCGAGTGGCTCGATGCACGACTGCTCGACCTGAACTTCCGCGCCGAGACGACCGACGACGAG
>CAZBOK010000428.1:0-3914 GCA_964493525.1 uncultured Phycisphaeraceae bacterium
GCCGAAATCCCAACGCCGAACGCCGAAAGCCCCTCCCACTCCACGATCCCCTCAAGTCCCCGGTTCTCCGCCGCCGATAACACGCGCGGCACACCACGGACTTCCTGCACGCTTCCGCATGAAGGCAACGAGGGCAAATCGATGGTCTTTCTCCGTAAACGGAAGAGCCTGCTCGGTCTCGACATCGGCGCCGAGTCGATCAAGGCGGTCGAACTCACGACGCAAGGCGATCAGTCGATCCTGACCGGATACGGCCAGGTCGATCTGCCGAGCGGCGCGGACCCGGCCGACGCGCTCTCGGATCTCCTGCGCGCCTGCTGCTTCTCGACGCGGCGCGCCGCGACGGCCGTGTCCGGCCGCTCGGTGATCGTGCGCTTCCTGTCGATGGCGGAGGTGCCCGAGTCGAACCTGAAGCAGGCGGTTCGCTTCGAGGCCGACAAGTACATCCCCTTCGATCTCGACGAAGTGATGATGGACTGCGCGCGTCTCGACGGGGCGGGCGAGAACCCGAACGAGATGAAGGTGCTGCTGGTCGCGGCCAAGAAGGACGTGATCGAGCACCGCGTGTCCTTGCTCAAGAAGTGCGGCCTCGAGCCCGCGCTCATCGACGTCGACCCGTTCGCCGTCGGCAACGCGTTCGAGCTGGTCGCGCGCACCAACAACGACGCGTCGCTCGGCTCGCGCGTCGCCGCGCTGATCGACGTCGGCGCGACCAAGACCACCGTCACCGTCGTCAAGGGACACGAGCCGCGCTTCACGCGCGAGGTGTACCTCGGCGGCGAGGACTTCACCGACGCCGTCGCGAAGCGCCTCTCGGTCGACTCGAGCGAGGCGGAGCGACTGAAGCGCGCGCCGGGCGACAAGGAGAAGGAAGTCACGCAGGCGTTGTCGCACTCGGTCGACGAGCTCGCGCACGAAGTCCTGCTCTCCCTCGACTACTACGAGGATCGTCAGGACGGCGAGCGCGTCGAGGACGTGTTCCTCTCCGGCGGCGCCTGCAAGACGCCGCTCCTCGAAGAGACGCTCGAGCGCGTGTTCGAGCGCAAGACCTCCACCTGGAACCCCGTGGCCGGGCTCGCCGTCGATGGCGGGGCCGTTGACGTGGGTCAGTTGACCGAGAACGCGACGCACCTCGCGGTCTCCGTCGGCCTCGCGTCGCGCATCGCCAAGGAGACCTCGCGATGATCAAGATCGACCTGTTGCCCGCCGAGTACCGGCGCGCCGAGCGAACGGCGCCCGCGCTGTTCATCGCGACCGTCGGACTCGTGGTGTTCTGCTCCCTCTGCGTCGTCGGCGGCGCCTGGGTGTGGTTCGGCGTCGTCGGCTCCGCTCGCGCGGACGTCGCGTCCGCCCAGGAGAACCTCGACGGCAAGAAGCCGCAGGCCGAGTACTCCGACCGCCTCGAAGCGGAGAAGAAGGAGTACACGTCGCGCCTCGACCACATCAAGACGTTCGGCGAGAGCCGAATCCTCTGGACCAAGAAGCTCGATCAGCTCGCGTCGATCATCGATTCGCCGTCGGAGCAGGACCGCCACACGGTCTGGCTCGAAGAGCTCACGGTCGACATGAGCAACTCGCGCGCGGCGGGCTGCAGCATCAAGGGCGACTCCTCGACCGCCGAGCTGAAGAAGCTCTCCAACTTCCACAGCGACGTGGCGAAGGGCGACTTCTTCAAGGAGTTCGAGAGCATCTCGGACCCGGCCGGTGAGGTCGAATCCGACAAGGGCTTCGATCCGCAGGAAGCGTGGAAGTTCGAGTTCAAGCTCGGACTGAAGGACAAGAGCGGCGGCAAGGACGCGAAGAAGACCCCGGCGGGCAAACCCGCAGCGAAGGCGCCGGCAGCGGCGCCGAAGAAGTGAGAGGGAGGTCCACCGTGGCTTTCGAAATGAAGAAGCACGCCCTGCTGCTCATCCTCGGCTACCTCGGCACCGCCGGTCTCACCGGCGGCGCGGGTTACTGGATGTACGACGAGTACTGCGTCGCCCGCGACGAGAAGGCGGAGGTCGAGAAGCAGGTGCAGATGGCCGACGCGAAGATCTCGCGCATCCCCTCGCTCGAGACCGACGTCATCTGCCTCCGCGAGAACGTGTCCGAGCTCGTGAAGATCCTGCCGTCGACGAAGGAAGTGAACGAGTTCGTCAACAAGCTGAACGACTTCGCGCAGGAGTCGCACGTCCGCATCGACTCGCTGAAGCCGGACAAGGACACGAGCAAGACGAAGGACGTCTTCGACAAGGTCATCTACAAGACGAAGATGGTCGCGAACCTCGGCGAGTTCCTCCAGTTCCTCTCGCTCTGCGAAGGGTACGAGCGGTTCGTCAAGGTCACGTCGCTCGACGTGAAGGCCGGCAAGTGGGAGAAGGAGATGGCGCGCGAGGACGTGCGCCACGAGATCTCGGTCGAGCTCGAGACCTACTCCTACCGCGGCAACGACGACCCGGCGAAGAGCACGACGATCATCAACTACGAGAAGCGCCGCGACGCACTGAAGGACGAGATCGCGACGCGTCGCTCCGACATCCGCGTCGAGCACTTCAAGCTCGTGCCGAATCCGCTGCGCCGCGATCCGTTCGTCGATCCGCGCCGCCGCGTGTCGGATGAAGGGAACGGCGGCCTGCCGTATCCGGAGCAGAAGGCGCTCGTCGACGCGCTGGTCGCGAAGGCGCAGGAGCTGATCGTCCTCGCCGACGCGCTCGGCAACAAGGACACGAACTTCATCCGCCGACTCGAGCTCGAGACCGAGATCGACAACAAGGTGGCGACGCTGCAGGCCGACCTCGAGCGCTCGCTGTCCGAGACCGGCGTGACCGACCTCTCGCTGCGCCGCAGCATCGAGCGCGACGTGATGCCGATCCTGAAGAAGATGAACGGCCGCGACACGATGGCCTCCGCGGCGGCGACGCTCGAAGACCTGCGCCGCTTCGCGAAGGACATGCGCCAGATGCTGCAGCAGGGCAACTATCAGGGCGTCCTGCAGAAGCACAAGATCATCGCGGGCCGCATCGATGCGAAGCTCGTCGGCGCCGAAGGCGGCGCGCTCCTGCAGCAGATCGACCGCTGCAAGCTCGAGGCCGAGGTCGCGATGGACTTCGCGAAGAAGGCGATCGAGATCAAGGGCGCCGTCGTCCAGGACACGGGCTCGGTGGTCGTGGTGAACGGCCGCGTGCTGCGCGAAGGCGACAACGTCGAGGATGACCTCGTCGTCCATCACATCGCGGTCGACCGCGTCGAGTTCCGCTACAAGGGCGTCGTCCTCGCGCGCGCGCGCTGAACGATCGACCGACATCGAACGCAGTTCGAACCGAGGTTCCGCGTGACGGCGCGGGACCTCGTTCGCGTTTGCGGCGAAGGCGGCGCGCGGAAACGGACAACGCGACGGGAGCAGGAGCGTGCGCGTGCCCGGGAACAGCCGGTCGTGCCCGCGCACGGACCCGTAAGCGCTCGCGCTCCCTAGAACGTCCCCGCACACTCGCCCGCGCCCGGTCGCGCTCACCGGCACGGGCACGAGCACGAGTCCGCGCACGGAACGCACGGTCAGCGGGCGATCGAGTGTGGTCTTCCGGACCCGCAGTCGGCCCACCGCAAGCTTTGCGAGTTGTCCACGGATTTCTCGAAATCGCGTGGTGGCGCTGGTACAACCCCGCGCATGGCATTGGCCCGGGCCGCCGATTCTACGCCGGCGGCACGGTCCGAGTGAGGGAGGCTCCGGATGCGGACGTGCGCGTTCCGCCACTCGATGGCGGTTCTTGCTGCCCTGAGTTGGCTCGGCATTTCATCGACGTTGTCGGCGCAGGTGTTTGGCGCCGCCGACACGACGGTTCCCGGTGCGGTCGATGAAACCGCCACGGTCACGCTTGACGTGAAGGATCGCCCGCTCGCGGACGTCCTCAAGGTCATCCGCGATCGATCCGGTG
>CAZBOK010000429.1:0-3903 GCA_964493525.1 uncultured Phycisphaeraceae bacterium
CGACGCTCGCCCGCCAGTCGTCGAGCGTCGGCAAGACGCGCGGCAGCAGGTGCGCGAGCAGCCGGCGCACCGTCCGCGGCGGGACGCCGTCCGGCAGCTCGTACACGGGGATGCGCACCGCGCCCGGCGGCGATTCCTCGGGCAACTCCGCGCCGTCCGGCGCCGAGAGCCGCTCGTGCCAGGTCGCGGCGATCCGCGTGACGCCGTCGCGCGTCACGAGCTTGCCCTGCACGAACGCTTCCGCGCCGCGCGGGAACGCCGACTTCAGGTGCGGCTGGTTGAAGAACAACGCTTCGATCTTCCGCTCGCCGTCCTCGAGCACGACGCGCGTCAACGACCGCGGCCCCCGGCGCGACACGCGCAGCGATTTCACGCGCCCGACGACCGCGACCGCGCCGGTCTCCGGCAGCCGGTCGAGCGGCGTCGGCGCGAGCCGTTCGAGATGACGCCGCGGCAACGTGAGGAGCAGGTCGCGCACCGTGACGATCCCGGCGGCCGACAGCGCCGCGGCGCGCGCCGGGCCGATCCCCTTCAGTCCGGAGAGCGCCGCGTCGAGCGAGAGCTCGGCGCGCGGGTCGCGCACGAGCTGCGTCGGCGTCGCTCTGTCGCTCGATCGGACCACGGCGGCGGTAGGCTACCGGCACCTTCGAGGATTGCGCCGATGATCCGCGTCGTCAGCTTGTGGCCCGTCCTGTTCCTCTCGCTGCTTTCGCCGTCGTCCTGGTGCGAGGACACCGCCAAGCGCTCCACCGCGCAGCAAGCGCTCGAGGAGAAGCGCCAACGGCTGCAGCAGGCGGAGACGTCGCTCGAGGCCGTCTACCTGCGCATGGAGCAGAGCTACCCGGATCTCGTCGCGCATCCCGCGGAGATCGCCGGGCAGTGCGCGACCTTGTTGAAGCAGGACGCGACGACGCTCGCCGATCGATTGAAGGTCGGCCCGAAAGGGAAGGCTCCCGCGCGACCGGCGCAGATTGCGATCGTGCGCGAAGCGGTCGCGAAGTCGCTCGCGCAGACGAAGGTCGACCCCGGATTCCACGGCACCATCGTCGACGACCTCGCCGACCCGCTGCTGCCGATCCTCGTCGAGACCACGCAGCCCGGTTGCGCGGACGCGATCAGCGCGCGGCTCTCCGCGCTGTTCGGCTCGGGCAAGGAGTTCGCGCAGATCTGGAACGAGGAGCTGTTCCGCGGCGTGACGGAAGCGAAGGACTACGCGCGCGCGCACGCGGAATACCTCGCCGCCGGCGAGCAGGTCGAGCGCGAGAAGAACCCCGACAAGTTCGACGCGGGCGGGCAGCGCCTGCCGCCGGGGATGGTGCTCGTGAAGGCGGGGACGTACGACGCCGGTCCCTATGACTCGTGGCCGCGGAAGGGGTTCGACAAGCGCGGCAAGAAGCAGACGCTGAAGGCGTTCTACATCGACCGCTTCGAGGTCACGAACGCCGACTACCTGAACTTCTATCGCACGCTGTCGCCGGAGCTCGAGATCGAGCATCGGCCGTCGACCTGGCAACCAAGCGCCGACGGCGGGTACGCGCCGCCGAAAGGCAAGGAGGAGCATCCGGTCACCGGCGTGAACTTCAACGACGCGCTCGCCTACGCGACGTGGGCGGGCAAGCGACTGCCGACGGAGGACGAGTGGGAAGCCGCGGCGCGCGGACCGAAGGGCCTCCTCTATCCGTGGGGCGAATCGTGGGAAGCCGGCCGCGCGAACGATCGCGACGCGCATCTCTCCGACACGGCGCGCGTCGGCCAGTTCGAGACCGGACAATCCGTGTTCGGCTGCGCCGATCTCTCCGGAAACGTCGAGGAGTGGACGGCGAACGCGGAGGACGGCTCCGTCCAGGACCAACCGTTGAAGACGAACTCGATCCTGATCGTGACGCGCGGCGGGAGCTTCGCGTCCGGTCCCGAAGGCGTGACCGCGACGTTCCGCTGGGTTTCGCCGGGCTTGTCGACGCGGAAGAACAACATCGGCTTCCGCTGCGCGTTGAGCATCGCCAAGTGACCGACTCGTCGGGCCGCGCCGTCCGCTACCTCTTGTTCCGCGGGCTCGCCGAGCTCGCGATGCTGCCCGTCCACGTCGCCATGTTCCTCGTGCGCCGGCGCGCGATCCGCCGCGAGATCCGCGAGTTCTTGGAACGGCAGCGGTGACGAGCCGCGGCGTCGCGCGCGCACGCGCGTGGCTCGGGTTCGTCGTCGCCGTCGTGCTGCTCCTCGCGACGCAGGACGCCGCGTTCCGCACCTCCGCGTTCCTGCGCGCGCGCGGGATGCTCGCGTGGTCGCTCCTGTTCTCGTTCGCCGCGGTCGCGACGGCGTCGCTCTACTGCCTCGTGTTCGGCTGCCGGATCCGCCGGCCCGCGCCGTACCTGCGCGCCGCCGCGGTCCTCGCGGTCGCCGCCGTCGCGGTCGCGGCGTGGCGCACGGAGCCGGCCGATCGGTTCCACTTCGTCGAGTACGGACTCTTGTTCGCGATCGCGCTGCGCGCGGTCACCGTGGACGTCGCGACGACGTCGGCCTACGCGATCGCGAGTCTCGTGACCGCGGCCGTCGGAGTGCTCGACGAGACGCTGCAGGGGATGTCGACCGTGCGTCACTTCGATGCGAACGACGTGCTGCTCGACGTCGCGTCCGCGGCCACCGCCGCGCTCGTCGCGCTCGCGCTGTTCGGTCGCGAGCCGGCGCTCGTGCGACGAGCGGTGCCGCCTCCCGCGTGAGCGGAGAGCGCGCGCCGCTATACTCCCGCGCGATGCGGCACCGGAAGGTTCGAATCCTGCACGACGGCCAGGAGTTCTGGCTCATCGACCGCGGCGGCGCGGCGGATCAGCGCACCATCGCGTTCTTGCGCCGCATCGAAGCGTCGCGCGCGGACTCCGCGAACGCGGCGGGCGCCGCGCCGGCGACGCAGAACACGCACGGCACGCTCGTGAAGACCGACCTCGGCGACTGCGAGGCGCTCGCGGTGTGGCACGACGGCGCGGTGACGATCGAGCCGGGGCACGAGCGGCTGCGCGACGTCTTCACCCGCATCGTCGATCGCTACCTCGAAGAGTTCCGCATCGGGAAGAAACGCGCCGGCAGCGCGCGCTTCTACCTGGTGTCGAATCGCCAGCGTCCGCTGTTCGCGCTCTCGCCCGCGCAGCCCGGCGGTTTGATGGTCTCGATCTTCACGTCCGAGCAGCGCGCCAAGGAAGCCGCCGACGCGCGCCGCGGCATCGACACCGGGGATCCGGCGGCGCCGCCGCGCGACTCGAATTCCACGGCGATGCGCATCGAGGAGATCGAGGACCTCTCCGACTTCCTCGCCGCGCGCGCGATCGAAGGGTTCGCGGGTGCGCTCCTCGACGACAAGGATCCGGTGTTCTTCTGCCTCGACCCGGCCGGACAACCGCGCTTCCTCCGGTTGTCGCTCGATCAGCGCTCCGGGCGCCTCGAGCACGCGCTGCTCGAATCCGACGGCACGTGGGCGCGCTACGACGGCGAGGAAGACCTCTCCCCCGAGCTCGACCAGGAGCTGCTCGACGCCTGCATGATCGAGCGCCTCGGACCGACGCCCTTCCTCGGATTCCACGAGGGGATGACCTGGTACCACATCGAGAAGAAGGGACGCCCCGGGATCCCGGCGGTGGTCGAGCTGGGCGAGGAATCGCCGGGCGAAGGGCTGCCGTTCGTCGCGCTGTTCCACGACGTCGAGCAGGCGCGCGCGTTCATCGCGGACCACGCGCTCGACAACCACGTCGCCGTCGGTACGCCGGACCTGACCGCGGTCGCCGCGGTCGCGCGCGCCGAAGGCCGCCCGATCCTCCTCGAGCCCGGAGACCATCGCGCACGCGGCGGCACGCTGTGGATCGCCGACGGTCACCTGCTGTTCCGGTATGACCGCGGGCTGGTGGCGCTGGTTCC
>CAZBOK010000430.1:0-3891 GCA_964493525.1 uncultured Phycisphaeraceae bacterium
CGCACCAGATAAAGAGGCAAGTGGACCGTCGCGCCGTCCGCGGCGCTCGGTCGGTATTCGTCGCTGACCGGTTCGATCGCCGCGTCGACGAAGCCCGCGCGCTGGAACGCGGCGAGCACGTCCTTCGGCTCGAGACCGAGGTGGCGGTCGCCGAGCTCGGCGCGCATCCACGTCTCCTTGTGCGTCGCGAGCTCGAGGACGACGGCGGTGCCGCCCGGCGCGAGCACGCGGAACATCTCGCGCACCGGCGGCAGGAGGCCGTCGAGATGGTGGAGCACCATCCCGGCGAGCACGCCGTCGACCTCGCCGTCGTCGATCGGCAGGCGGTCGAGCTCGCCGCGCCGGTACTCGACGGCCGTGCCGCGCGCGGCGCGTGCGATGCGCTTCTTCGCTTCGGCGAGCATCCCCTTCGATCGGTCGACGCAGATCACGCGGCCGCAGGTTCCGAGCAGCGCCTCGGTCATGTAGCCGGTGCCGCAGCCGAGGTCGGCGAGCACGAACTCCTTCGGGAGCAGGTGCGCGGCGGCGCGGTGGCGCGCCTGCCCGGTCGCGAAGTCGCCCGCGATCTTGTCCCACTCACCCGCGACGCGGTCGAAGAAGTCGCCGTCCTTCGCGCGCCGCTCCGCGAGCACGCGGTCGAGGCGGATCTTGTCGGCGGCATGCTCCGCGAGGACGTGGACCTCGGGCTTGAGCGCCTGCCAGAGCCGCTCGACGGGGGAGACGCCGTCCTCGATCGACGACAGCTTCAGGTGCGTGCTCGCGCCTTCGTGCCGCTCGACCAGGAGGTCGTTCTCGCGCAGCAGACGCAGGTGGTTCGACACGCGGCTCTGCGCCATGCCGAGCGCGCGCGCCAGCTCGCCGACCGACAGCTCGTGCTGATCGAGCAGCGCGAGGATCCGCAACCGCGTCGGATCCGCGAGGAGCTTGAGCAGTCCGGCCAGAGACGTTTCGGCGACGACCATGGACCGACAAACATAGCATCATGATTGCGTGATGTAAGCAGGATTCGCGGAAAGGGGCAGGAAGAGCGGTTCGCGCCTACCATCGGCGCCGAAGGAGGCGCTTGTGCTCTCGATCCTGACCGCCCTTTGGACATCGGGTCTCGCACCAGCGATCCAGCCGGCCACGGAGCCGAGATTCGTCGTGCACGTGCGCGATGCGCGTCACGAGCCGCTCTCGGCCAGTCGTTTCGAGTTCCGGTCGCAAAGCGCGACTCTCGTGCGTCGCGTCGATCATCTTCCGGCGGAACGACTCGCACCCGGCGACTACCGGGTGACGCTCGGGGATGACGGGGTCGCTTGGCTCGGTGACGACAAGTTCCTTCCCTCGCTTCGCGCAGAAGTGCGCGGCCTCGGCACGCGCTCGGTTCGCCTCGCCCCCGAGCAGCGCGAGGTCGACGTCGTCTTCGGCGAGCCTGCATCACTCGACGTGCGCGTCGAGAACGCGGCGCCCGCCGACTTGCATGGTCGGCTCATGGTGCGGTTGTTCGAGGTGAACGACGGGATCGAGTTCACGAGCGGCACTGCGGACTCCCGGGCCGTCGACTCCGACGGCGTCGCGAGCTTCGACTCCGTGAATGCCGGGCGATATCGGGCGGTCGTTGACTGCGTGGACGATCCGGATGGCGCCCTCGCGCGCGCCGGGTTCGAGGACGGCGATCTCATCATCGGCTACGACGGCGTCGAGGCAGACCCGAGAGTTCCGGGCTCCGCGTTCGTCGAGCCGAAAGGCCCGGCGCGGTCGAAGGTGATCGTGGTGCGCGGAACACAGCGACTCGAATTCGAGCTCCCGCGCGATGATCTCCACGCGCAACGGGACCTCGGCGGCCGCTTGTGGCCGACGGAGCGCTGACGCGCCGATGCGTCGGCGAGGTCAACGCATCGGGGACGGGGGAAGCTCGACGATCTCGTGTGGACCGATGGTCCGTCGTTCCCACGTGACGGAACGACCGCCGCGGTTGTAGGCGAGCAGCCGACGCGCGGAGAGCGCGAAGCGCAGGTTGGCGGCGAAGCCGTCGAGGTCGGGGAAGTCGGCCGCGCCGTCGATCAGTCGCGAGCGGCGCGTGCTCGCGGCGTGGATCGCGGCGACCAGCGCGGCGAGATCGTCTTGCGGCGCGAACAGGAAGCCGCCGCGCCCGCGTCGCACGAGGCAAGCGTCGCGCAGGCGATCGACGTCCGCGTCCGCGGTGAAGCGCGGCGGTCCGAGCGCGACTCCGTCGCCGAGCGTCACGCGGCGCAGGAGCAGTCCGAGCGATCGGTGGTCGCCGCGCGCGTCGTGCTCGTGCGGGCGGAACGTCGGGCCTTCGAACCGCACGACGATGACGCCGCGCGCGTGGTCTCGATCGGGAGCGATGTCCGCCCGCACGATCGACGCGCCCGGCGCAAGTCCGGCCGCGACGCGCGCGCCGTCGACGCTCACGCTCCAGTCGTGCGTCCGGCATTCGCGCGGCGCGAACAGCTCGATCACGAGCGGGCGCGACGTGCCTGCCGTCCCGCGCGGAACACGCAGCGTCGCGGCGCCGCCGATCCAGCGACAGCGTTCGTCGTCGCCGCCGCCGAAGTAGGGCGCGGCGCGTTCGGCGCCGTGGACCGCGCCGGCGAGGAACCACTCGTCGTCGCGGCCGAACTCGATGCGCACCGCGTCCGCGTCGCCCGACCGATACCGCAGCAGCTCGTGAGCCGGCGGCAGCGCCGGATTCGCGGGGAACGGATCGGCCGCGATCCCCGGCGCCGCCGGCAGCACGACGATCCCGCCGCGGTCGACGAACGCCGCGATCGCGCGCAGCGCCGCCGCATCGGTCGGTCGCGCATCCGGGATCGCGAGCACTCCGCGCTGGTCGAGCGCGCGCGGCTCGCCGATCGCGCCCGCGTCGATCACGTCGAAGTCGAGCCGGTCGCGCAGCGGCTCCGCGAGCGGCTGCAGTCGCGGCGGCAGCGACTGGCGCGGCTCGAGCGCGAGGCCCGCACCGTCGAACAGCACGACGACGTCGACGCGCGGCGCCTCGCCGGTCAGGTGCATCGAGTGCCGCTCGAACTCCGCCGCGTGCGCGCGGAACGTCTCGTCGAACTCGAAGAACGCGCTCGCGCCGTCGGCCGCGTCCTCGAACAATCGGTTGCGCACGTCGGTCGCGTCGCGCTCCGTGATCCCCTCGGTGCAGTAGCGCGCGGCGAACACGCGGCACGCGGACTGGATCCGCTTGTGGTGCAGCGTCGGCAGCGTGCCGTGAGTCGACCACACCGATGCACCGTGCGACGCCGCGAGCCGCGCGAGACCGGACGGGTCCTGGCCGTAGCAGCTCTTCTCGCCGCCGTACCCGCACTTCAAGCCGAGCGGCGTCCGCGGGAACAGGCGCCGCGCGATCGCGAGCGCGCGGTCCATGAACGCGAGCGGCGCGGCGCGGTACCACGCGTCGAACGCGAGTCGCTCGCCGCCGCTCTGCCACGGATCCGCCGGTGGATCCGATCCGAACCGCTCGCGATGCGCCGCGCGCGCCGCCGCGTCGCCGCACCAGAACCCTTCGTGCCAGTGGTCGAGCGCCGCGGGGAAGCGCTGCACCCACGCGCCCATCCCGGTGGGGAAGCCGACCTCGCCGTAGTCGCACGGGCACGCGAGCGTGAGCTGGTAGAGATCGTCGCCGAGCTCGACGCGGATCCGCGCCAGGAACCGTTCGAGCAGCGCGAGCGTGTCGGGCGCGAAGATCGACGGCGCGCCGCACGGCAGCCCGTGCTCGACGCAGACGAACGGCTCGAACGATCTCGCGGCGAGCCGCCCGAGCGGCAGAGCGTGCAGCCACGCGTAGACGACGTACCCGAGCCCGGCGCGACGCGCGGCGTCGCGGTGCGCGAGATGGATCGAGAAGTCGAAGCGCTCCGGCGCCGGCTCGACGACGCT
>CAZBOK010000431.1:0-3888 GCA_964493525.1 uncultured Phycisphaeraceae bacterium
CCCGACTCGACCGCGGCCTGCGCCTGATTCAGCACCGACGCGGTCATCGGCGCGAGATGCGTCATCAAGCGCTTCAGGTCGGAGAGCTGCGTGATCGCCGCGAGATCGGACACGCCGCGCTCGAGCCACGAGCGCACGTAGCCCGCGAACCACAGATCGCGCGCATCGGGATCGGCGAGCAACGCGGGCTCGGGCAGGCCGCCGCGCAGCACGAGGTCGGCGAGGTCGGCGCTGCGCTTGCCGCGCGCGAGGAATCGATCGCGCGCCGCGGTCGCGTCCTTCGCCGTGAGCAACGATTCGATCGCGTCGTCGTCCGCGGCGCCGCGCAGCTCGGCCGCCGTCATCGGCTCGAGGTTGAGGTACACGGCGCGGCCGGGGAGGAGGTCGGCGACCTGGCGCATCGCGCGCACGTCGGCGGAGCCGGTGACGAGGAACGTCCCGGGCCGGCGATCCTTGTCGACGATGCGCTTCATCGCGAGCAGGAGTTCCGGCGCCCGCTGCACTTCGTCGAGCGTGATCCGCGGTGCCCGCGCGAGCACGCGATCCGGCTTCGACTTCGCCTCGTGCAGCAGGTCGATGTCGTCGAGCGTGAGGTAGAGCCGCTCGCCCGCGGCATCCGATTTGGAGGACGTGATCGCGGCGTCGCGCACGAGCGTCGACTTGCCGACTTGGCGCGGGCCGACGATGACGACGACCGCGAACACGTCGAGGGCGCGCCGGACGGCCGGAGCGAGGGCGCGTGGGAGGGAGCGGGATCGTTCCATGTGATGGATGATTATCAGCCGATGCGCGGCCGATCAAGTCCTCCTTTGCATGCACGCGGGGAATCGGGTTTCGGGCTTCGGGCTTCCGGCTGCAGGCTTTCGGGAAAGGGGAAACCGGCGCCGCTAGACTCCGCCCCTTCCTCCGTCGCAGGCCCGTTCGAGTCGCCAATGCCCGATCGTGAAGTCCTCGAGATCGATGTCGTGATCGTCGGCGCCGGGCCCGCGGGGCTCGCCGCCGCGCTCCACCTGCAGAACCGGATCCAGAAGCACAACGCCGCCATCGCGGCGGGCACGACCCAAGGGAAGAAGCTCGACGAGGTGATGATCGCCGTCCTCGAGAAGGGCGCCGCGGTCGGCAACCACATCCTGTCGGGCGCGGTCATGGATCCGCGCGCCATCGCGGAGCTGATTCCCGACTTCGAGGCGCAGGGCTGCCCGGGGATCCCGTGCGCGCGCGACGAGGTGTACCTCTTCACGAAGGGCGGCAAGATCAAGGCGCCGTTCGTGCCCGCGTGGCTGCACAACGTCGGCTACCGGATCGTCTCGCTCAACCGACTCGTGAAGTGGCTCGCCGAGAAGGTCGAGGCCGCGGGCGTGCAGATCTTTCCGTCGTTCCCCGCCGCCGAGCCGCTCGTCGAGAACGGCCGCATCGCGGGCGTGCGCGTCGGCGACAAGGGCGTCGACAAGCACGGCGCGAAGAAGTCGAACTTCGAGCAGGGCATCGACGTGCGCGCGAAGGTCACGATCCTCGCCGAGGGCACGCGCGGCTCGCTCACGAAGCGCGTCGTCGAGGACTTCCAGCTCGACCAGGGCAAGAACCCGCAGGTCTATGCGACCGGGGTGAAGGAACTGTGGCGCGTGAAAGGCTGTGACGCCGCGAACAAGGGCCGCGTGATCCACACGATGGGCTGGCCGCTCGACCGCAAGACGTTCGGCGGCGGCTTCCTCTACTACATGGGCGAGGACCTCATCTCGCTCGGCTTCGTCACCGGCCTCGACGCGCGCGACCCCACGAACGATCCGCACGCGAAGTTCCAGGAGTTCAAGACGCACCCGTTCATCCGCGAGCTGCTGAAGGACGGCGAGCTCGTGCGCTACGGCGCGAAGACGATTCCCGAAGGCGGCTGGTGGTCGCGGCCGCGCCCTTATCTCGACGGCTGCCTGATCGTCGGGGACGCGGGATCGAACCTGAACCCGGCGCGCTTGAAGGGCGTGCACATGGCGATCAAGACCGGGATGCTCGCGGCCGACGCCGCGTTCGACGCGCTCGTGCGCGGCGATTCGAGCGCCGCCGTGTTGAAGCAGTTCGACGACGCCGTGAACGCGAGCTGGGTGAAGGAAGAGCTGTACGCGGTGCGCAACGTCCATCAGGCGTTCGACAAGGGCCTGCCGTGGGCATTCGTCGACCTCGGGCTGCAGATGATCACGAAGGGCCGCGGCTTCGCCGACCGCTACGAAGCGCACGCCGGCCACACGCGGATGCTGAAGAAGTCCGCGGCGCCGCCGCCGGCGCCCGTGCCGAAGTTCGACGGCAAGCTCACGTTCGACAAGCTGACCGACGTCTTCAACTCGGGCACCGTTCACGAGGAGGATCAGCCGTGCCACCTCGTCGTGACCGTCGATCCGAACCACTGCGCGACGACGTGCGCCGACGAGTACGGCAACCCGTGCCAGCACTTCTGTCCCGCCGCCGTGTACGAGATGGTCGAAGCGCCCGAGCGCAGCGACGGCCGCAAGAAGCTCCGCATCAACGCGAGCAACTGCGTGCACTGCAAGACGTGCGACATCGCCGATCCTTATCAGGTGATCGAGTGGGTGACGCCGGAGGGCGGCGGCGGGCCGGTGTACACGGATCTGTGAGAACGATCCCGGCGTGACGGGCGGCGCTCACGGGTCGCCACTCTCGGATGCGGGCGCGCGCGGGAAGTTCGTCTGGTCCGCGCGGGAACTGTTCGGATCGGACGCGCTGCGGCGGAAGACCGGGCTCGACCGGATCACCGACGGCTGGGGGACCGATCTCGAAGCGGAGTCGATCGCGGGTGAGGCCGCCGGCGAGGTGTCACGCTCCGCGACCGCGATCCGCGAGACGACCGTGGCGAACTCCCACCGCCACGAACATCCGTTGATCGCGTTCCTCTGCGGGAAGCGCGATCTCACGGTCGACTCGATGGAGATGCTGACGGCGCAGATCCATCGCTGGTCGGCGCGCGCCGGTCGCTTGCCGGTCGCGCTCGAAGAACTCGGCGACGTCGAGAACCGCGTGTTCCCGATCGCGCGCGTCGACGCATGGGGGCGTCCGCTCCGACTGCGTTACGCGCTCCGCGTGCGCAGTCTCGGCGCCGACCACAAGCTCTACGGCCTCGACGACGCGGCCGACCTCTCCGCGATGTTCGTCGTGCGCGACGAGCGCGGTCGTTGGCTCCACGGCGACGAGATCGAAGTCCTCGAGCCGATGCGGCAACTGCGCGGGGTCAAAGGCGAGCTTCCGGCCGAATGGGGCGGGCTCGAGCTCGCGCTCGGTCGAGACGGTCGCATCCTGTATCGCGCGCCCTTGATCCCGCCGATCGATCGAAGGTTGCCGTGGACATTCCGCTTCGACGATGTCGCCGAGGAGGAGCTGACCCTGTTCGCCGGCGACGACGTCGATTCGGACGACCCGGCGGATGTGGTCTCGATCGGAACGGTGACGCCGCACGACGGAATGATCGTCGCTCCGAAAATGACGGGGCGCGCCGCGCGCCATGTTCTCCGCGTGGTCGACGCGTCGACCGGCGCACCGTGGGTCTGCGCGAAGATCGTGGTGACGCTGACCATCGCGAACCACGTCATCTCCCAAGTTGCCGAGCACACCGATGCGAACGGATCGTGCTCCTTCGACCTCTCGTCGATCGGCATGCATCGGATCGAAGTCATCGCCCCGAGCGGTCAGCGCCTCCTCGACCACTCGTTCCCCGCCAGCGCGATCGAATCCGAACAGCTTCTAGTCGTGCCCGCCGCCGATCGTTGACCGCCGAAGGCGAGTTCCGCCGAGCCCCGAACCCGCCGCCGATTTCGGGGCCCTCACTTCACGCCACGCGCGCCGCAACGCGTTGCACCCATCCAACCGCTCAGGCCCTGCTCCCAC
>CAZBOK010000432.1:0-3869 GCA_964493525.1 uncultured Phycisphaeraceae bacterium
TCATCGGCACCTGGCCGCCGCACGCGGCGACCGCGGGCGCGAGCGCGAGCGAGATCTTGTCGCCGACGCCGCCGGTCGAGTGCTTGTCCACGCGCACGCCGGGGCGACCGCGCCAGTCGAGCCGTGCACCGCTCTCGACCATCGCTCGCGCGAGCGCGGACGTCTCCGCCGGGTTCATGCCGCGCAGGAAGATCGCCATCAGCATCGCGGCCGCCTGGTAGTCCGGCACGGTTCCGGCGGCGACGCCGCGCGCGAACGCGTCGATCTCGGCGGGCGCGAGCTCGCCGCCGTCGCGCTTCCTCTCGATCAGCTCGCGGATCCCTGGAGTGGCGGTACCGGTCGACACGGCGCGGGAGTGTAGAGAAGCGCGATCCGGCGCGATCGTCAGGGACCGATCAAGGACGGCGCCGCGCTACGATCCGCGCCGACCCGAACGATCGATCGGAGCACACATGAACGCGACGTTCCCTTCGGCCCGCCTCGCCGCTTTCGGCCTCGTCCTCGCGATCACCGGCGCCGCGCGCGCCGACGTGCTGAAGGTCCCGAGCGCGCAGTTCCCGACCGTTCAGTCGGCCGTCGCCGCGTCGAGCGCGTTCGACACGATCAAGATCGCCGCCGGTACTTATGTCGAAAGCGTGTCGGTCCAGAGCAAGACCGACCTGACGATCGTCGGGAGCGGCGTGGTCCTGATCGACGACGCGGGCACGTCCACCGCGATGTGGGTGATGAACTGCCAGCGCGTGCGGATCGAGAAGCTCCACTTCCACACCGGGGCGGGTTTCGCCGGAATCCTCGTCGACTCGTCGAGCGACGTCACCGTCTCGCGTTGCGAAGTGAAGCAGAGCGCGAACGCCGGGATCTGGGTGTCGAGCTCGACCCGCGTGCGCGTCGAGAAGAGCCGGGTGCAGGACGTCACCGGCTCCGCCATCCTCTGCGGGTTCTTCACGTTCGGAATCCAGCCTGCGTTCGGCGCGAGCGACTCGACCTTCATCCACAACGTGATCGAGAACTGCGGAGGGACCGGCATCGACTGCGGCAACACCGGCAACGTGATCAAGGACAACCGCATCCGGAACACCGGGGCAGAAGCGATCGTCGTGCGAACGGGGGCGTCCGACTGCACCATCGTGGACAACGACCTGCGCGACGTCGGCACCGGAATCCAGCTCGCCGGTGTGAACCTGGTCGTGAAGAAGAACTCGATCAAGCGGCCGACGGGCGACGGCTACCAGATCAACTGCGATGACAGCACGATCGGGAAATGCATGGTGAAGCGCGCGGGCGGTGACGGCTTCTCGTTCGAGTCGGGCGCGAGCGGCAATCACGTTTCGAAGTGCTCGAGCAAACGCGCGGGAGCGGACGGATTCCACGTCGTCGGGACGGGCAGCGATTTCACGAAATGCGTCGCGAAGAAGAGCGCGGGCCTCGACCTCGATGATCCGGCGGGCGGCGCGACCACGAACGTCTACGCGAAGTGCACCTTCGGCACGACCAACCTGCCCTGATCGGGCGGCAGCCGCGGACCGCCTCCCGCGCGCTACGATCCGCGCCGTCTCGAACGATCGAATGGAGGTCCGATGCTCGTCCCGTCTCCTTCGCGCCGACTCGCCGCTTTCGGCGTCGCACTCGCGCTCGCCCCCGTCGCACGCGCCGACGTGCTGAAGGTCCCGAGCGCGCAGTTCCCGACGATCCAGTCCGCGGTCGACGCGGCCGTCGCGTTCGACACGATCAAGATCTCCCCCGGCGACTACGCCGAGTCGGTCCTGGTCCAGTCGAAGACCGACCTCGTCATCCGCGGCCGCGGCGTCGTGCGGATCACCGAATCGGACAGCTCCACTCCGCTGTGGATCAAGCTGTGCCAGCGCGTGACGGTGCGCAATCTCCGGCTCGTCGACGTGAACGGTTTCGCCGGGATCCTCTCCGACAACTCGACCGACGTCACGATCAAGAACTGTCGCGTGCTGTCGAGCAACAACGCCGGCATCTGGACGAGCCTCGGCAGCGACATCGTCATCCTGAACAACCGGATCGAGAACTGCCTCGGAAGCGGGATCGAGTCGTCGTTCCTCACCTTCGGCCCGACGCTCGGCCCCGGATCCGGTTCCGTGAGCTCGACCTACAGCAAGAACCGGATCTCCGCGTGCGGCCGCGGGATCAACAACACCTCGGTCGGCAACGAGATCGCGAAGAACCGCATCGACACGGTCGACGGCTTCGGCGTCCAGCTCGCACCTGCCTCGCAGAACTGCACCGTGGCGAAGAACCGCGTGTCGCACTCGGCCACCGCCTTCGTCATCGACGGCGTGTTCTGCACGATCGCGAAGAACGTCGTGTCCGACACCCTCGACGGCCATGGCTTCGAGATCCGCGGGGACGCGTTGGACGTGTCGAAGTGCCGCGCGAGGCGCACGTCCGCCGACGGATTCCTGTTCGAAGCGAGCGCCAGCGGCAACACGATCGAGAAGTGCTCGAGCAAGCGCGCGGGCGAGGTCGGCTTCCACGTGTTCGGCACGAGCAACGGTTTCACGAAGTGCGCCGCGAAGAAGAGCGCGTCGTTCGATCTGAACGACGGCGCCGGCGGCGCCACGACCAACACCTACACCGACTGCAAGTTCGGCACGACCAACCTGCCCTGACGGGGCGTCAGCCGCGGATCTCCTTGCGCTCGAACGCGCGCCAGCCGAGCAGCCACCCGCCGACGAGCCACGTGAGCGGAACGAGGATGCCGCGCGCCGTCGCGCCGGCGTCGCGGTACACGCTGACACCGGTCGTGAGCTGGACCAGCTCGTGGAACTCGCGCATCACGTAGTTCGGCAGCAGGAATCGTTCGGCGCGCTCGCCGAACACGAAGCCGACCGCGACGAACAGGAAGCCGATCACCAGTCCCGCGGTGACCGCGGTGGTCGCCTGCGCGCAGAACGACGAGATCGCGAGCGCGATCGCCGCGGTGCCCGCGAGAGCGAGCGCGCCGAGCCCGTACGCGAGCAGCGTATGCGTGGTCATCGCGGCGGCGCCGTAGCGGTCGCCCTGCACCGCGACGTCCGCGACGTCGGCGAACCCGAGCGGCGCGCCGAACGCGAGGCCGATCAAGAGGTCGAGGGCCGCCACGGCGAACGCGACGAGCACGTACACCGCCAAGCGGCCGCCGAAGAACGCCGCGCGCGACACCGGCCGCACCATCGTCATCCGCAACTGCCCGCGCTCCTGCTCTCCGGCAAGCGATTGCGTGGCGGCGACGACGAGGAGCAGCGCGAACGGGCCGAACGCGCAGCGGCCGCCCATCGCGAGCACGTAGAAGCCGTTGACGCGGATCTCCTCGGCGAGCAGCGCCGCGCTCTCCTGCCGCGCGAGCACCAGCGCGAGGAGGTTCGCGCCGATCAGGAGGAGCACCGTCGCGGCGACGATCGGCATGCGGCGCAGCTTGATGAACTCCGCGCGGACCACGGCCGCGAACGCGCTTCCCGAACCGCTCGACGTGGCGGCGCTCATGGCGGTCCTCCGGCGACGAGCGATCGGTAGACGTCCTCGAGCGTGCGCCGCGCGGCGGCGACTTCATGCACGTCGAGCCCGGCCTGGACGAGGAGGCGCACCGCGAGCGCGCAGCTCGCGTCGTCGCCGGCGTCGATGCGGAGCGGGCCGTCCTTCCGGACCAGCGCCGTGCCGTTGATCATTCCCGCGGCCGCGAGCACGACGCGCGCGAGCGCGTCGTCGGACGTGCGGAACGTCGCGCCGCCGCCGGCCGCGTCCTTCACGAGGTCGGCGACGTCGCCCTGCGCGACGACCTTCCCCGCGTCGACGATCGCGACGCGGCCGCACAACGACTCGACTTCGGCGAGCAGATGGCTCGACAGGAACACGGTGCGGCCGTG
>CAZBOK010000433.1:0-3862 GCA_964493525.1 uncultured Phycisphaeraceae bacterium
GCTCCAAGCCAACCGGGAAGCCGGAAGCCCGAAGCCGCTGTTCGCCCCCCCTCAGAACGCGAGGCCGTTCCAGATCCCGTTCAACGTCGACGTCAGCCGCGTGCCGTTCTCCTTGCGCACGAACGAGCGGAGCAGGTTGCAGTACGCGGTGGTGTGGAACAGCTGGATGCGGTCGAGGCGCTGCTTCACGTTCGTGAATTTCGCCGCGGGAACCGCCTGCTCCAATTGCGCGCGCAACGCCGCGTCGAACCTCGCCGTCTGCCGGCCGTGCTTCCGCTTCCACTTTCCGGGCACGCCCTCGCCGAAGAGCGCGAGCGTCGCGGAATGGTCGGCCTCGAGCGTCACGACCATGTTCTGCGCGGCATACGCCACGAACTCGGTCTGCACGCCGTCGAGAAAGCTCTCGAGTTGCCCGTCCATCGGCCCGACGAACGATCCGATGACCGGCGGCGCGGTCTCCGCAGTCGCATCGAAGAGGGCGGTGAGAACGACCGCGATGCAAAGAGTGACGAGGGGACGAGGCCGCATGAGAGTCTCCGGGATGCGATGGCCGCGCAGTGAAGCGCGGTGTGCGCGCCCAAACTACACCGCCGCGGGCTCAGAGATCCGCGGTCGCCTTCTCGCGCGGCTTCGCGGCTTCCGCCGCAGGCGCGGTCGCGTTCTTCCCGCGCAAGCGCGTCTTGAACCACAGCCCGGTCTTGCGCTTCAGCTCGACGAGGTAGGTCTCGAGCTTGCGCGTCTCCTTGCCGCGCACGACGTTCGCGATCACGCGGAACGCCTTGCTCGGGTGATAGAGGAACGACAGGGGGTAGAAGTTCAGCAGGAGCTTGTACTTCGTCCAGGTGAGCTGCCGCGCGGTCAGGTTCTCGCAGTAGTTGTTCTCTTGGCGCAGCTTCTCGTCGTTCGCGAAGATCGGGGTCATCAAGCAGCGGTCGCTGTAGTCGACCTTGCCGGTCGTGACGAGGTAGCGGTAGAGCTCGGTGTTCGGGATCGGGAAGTAGAAGCCGACCGCGATGTCGTCGATCCCTTCCTTCGCGAGGCGGCGCACGAACTTCACGGTGTCCTTCAGGTCGTCCTTCACGTCGTGCGGGAAGCCGATGACGAGGAACGCCGTGATGTTCAGGCCGTTCCGCACCGACGCCTGCACCGCGTTCATCAGGCCTTCGGTGCGCATCTGCTTCTTGATCAGCTTGCGCGTGCGCTCGGAGCCGGACTCCGGCGCGAACGCGAGGTGACGGCCGCCCGACTTCGCGAGCAGCGCCGCCACTTCGTCATCGACGACCTCGCAGCGCGTCCCGCTCGGGAACTGCCAGACGATGTCGAGCTTGCGTTTGATGATCTCGTTGCAGAACGTGACGATCCAATCCTTCTTGATGATCGCCGTGAGGTCCTGGAACGGGAAGTTCCGGGCCCCGTAGGTCTGCACGTAGTGCGTGATCTCGTCCGCCACGTCGACCGGGTCGCGCGGATACCAGCGCGTGGTCCACATCGTCGGCGACGAGCAGTAGGTGCACTGATAAGGACAGCCGCGCGTCGCGAGGATCGGGATCGTGAAGCCGGCGTGGACGCCGAGCAACAGGCGGTGGCGGTTGTATGCCTCGAGATCGAAGAGGTGCCACGCGGGCCAGGGGATCTGGTCGACGGAGCGCACGCGGTCGCGGCGCGGGTTGACGACGACCTGCCCGTCGCGGCGGAACGCGACGCCCTTCAACTCGCCCGGGTCGCGCACGCCCTTCTCGAGCAGCTTGAACAGCTCGATGGCCGTCTCTTCGCCTTCGCCCATCACGACGTAGTCGACCGGCGAGTCGCTCATCGAGAGCTCGGTCAAGCCGGTGAAGTGCTCGCCGCCGGCGACGATGATCTTGTCCGGGTGGCGCGCCTTCAGCGTCTGCAGGATCTTGCGGACGAGCGGCCACGAGAACGACCACATGTTGGTGAGGCCGATGACCTGGGTCTCGGGCTTCACGCGGTCGGCGATCTCGTCCGGCGACAGTCCGAGGCGGTGCAGCGAACCGTCCGCCGTCACGCGATCGGGGGCCTCGGCGACGGCATCGATCACGGAAACTTCGTGCCCCGACTCGAGCAGCGCCGCCGCGATGTAGGCGAGCCCGAGCGGCATCGACGGACGCAGCGCCGTCATGGCGTGCACGTTGAGGTAGACCGGAGGGTGGATGAGCTGGATGCGCACGGGGCAGGAAATGTAGCACGCATCGGGCGGGGTGCACGCGGCGGCCGGTGCAGGCGGAGGTCGCGAGGCGGGAATCGGGACGCGGGAGCCGGGCCGCGGGCCCTCGGGGATCGGGTCCGCGGGACTCGCGGAGACGGGAGAGGATCCGGCCCCGGGCGCGAGACTCGGATTGCCTTGCGAGTGCGGGCGCGCTCATTTCCTCCGCGTGTACCGGATCTTCATCATTTCCGCTTCCTTCCCGTCGGGGCCCGCCTGGAAGATTCGGAACGTCCGCTCGTTCCCCGCGAACTCCGTGACGTGGCGCGAACGCGCGGGCTGGCCGTCCGGGCCGATGCCGTCGGCCTCCGCTTCGAGGCGCTTGCCGTCCTTCGTGAACGCGCCCGCGATCGTCGTCCACGGGCCGCCCATCGAGTCGACCCAAACGCCGACGATCGTGCGCTTCACCGGGTCGAAGCCGGTGAGGCCGTGACCGAAGTAGGGCGCGCCCATGAAGCTGCCCTCGAAGTCGGTGACGAGCCAGAAACCGCCCGCCGCCATTCGACAGGTCTCGACCCCCTTCGAGGTGTGACCCAGGATCGTGACCTCCGCGTCCCAGGTGCCGACCGAGCGCGCGAGTTGCTCGACCTCGGGGCCGGGGCTCGGCGGCGCGGGCGGCGCATCGGCGTGGCCGCCGATCATCGCGTGGAACAGGAAGAGACCGAACGCGGACGCGAGCGCGAGACAGACGAACAGGATCGACACGGAAAGACTCCTTCGACGAGGTCGCCCGGGACGGATTCTCTCCGTCGTCCGCGCGACGGCGCGGAGCGGTCCGGGCCACGGTTGAGGAACGGCGGTCGGTCAGGCGCGCGCGGGCGCCCGCACCCCGAACCGCTGCGTCGCGAACCCGACGATCGCGCCGAGCGCCATGCCGGGCAGCACGAGCTCCGCGATCAGGCGATGACCCGCGCGCGGGTCGGGCTCGATCACGAGCGGCGCGCTCAAGAGCAGGCCGGCGACGAGGCCGACGAGGATCCCCTTGCCGAGCGAGTTGCTGCGCCGCGCATACCAGCCGGCGATCGCGCCGGTGAGGAGCCCCTTCACCATCGACGCCGGCACGATGCCGACGAGATCGTGCGCGACGATGTACGGGTAGAAGCCGGCGCACGCGCCGTCGATCGCGCCGAGGACGGCGCCCAGGGTCAGTCCGAGCACGATCTTGTTCATGGCTCTCGCCTCCGTTCGCGACGGCATCCTCTTACCGCGGGCGTCGCTCGCCTTTAGTGATCCGTGGCGAAAAAGATCGCGACGCGAATCACGAGGTAGGCGAGCACCATCCACGCGACGACCGCATGCTTCGCGAGGAATCGCCCGGCGCGCTCGAACACATTCTCGCGATGCACCGAGACCTTCTCGCGGTCGAGGAATCGGGCGACGTCGGCCGCGAGCTCGAGCGCGTTCGCGTAGCGATCCTCGGGGCGATCGGCGCGTGCCGTCGCGATGATCGCCGCGAGCGGCCGCGGCAGTTCGGTGCGCTGCGTCGTCGCGGCCGGCTCGACGCCGGTCCACAGGAACTCCAGGATGCCGCCGAGCGCGTAGAGATCGGCGCGCGTCGTCGCGGAAGCGCTGTCGCCCCGCGCCTGCTCCGGCGCCATGTATCCCGGCGTGCCGAGCACGCTGCCCGCGGCGGTCGCG
>CAZBOK010000434.1:0-3857 GCA_964493525.1 uncultured Phycisphaeraceae bacterium
ACGCGGCGATCGAACCGGTCAGCGACGAATACCGACCGAGCGCCGCGGACGGCCCGACGGTCCACTTGCCTCTTTATCTGGTGCGCGGCAGGAAGCCGCGCGACTGACGTCATCGAACGGAGAAGACATGACCACTGCAGCACAGAACAAGACCAAGAAGCCCGCGCTCGGCGCGCTCGACTACAAGGTGCGCGACCTCGCGCTCGCGGACTGGGGCCGCAAGGAGATCCAGCTCGCCGAAGTCGAGATGCCCGGCCTGATGGCGACCCGCGAGGAGTTCGCCGCGAAGAAGCCGCTCGCCGGCGCACGCATCATCGGATCGCTCCACATGACGATCCAGACCGCGGTCCTGATCGAGACGCTGGTCGACCTCGGCGCCGAGGTGCGCTGGTGCTCGTGCAACATCTTCTCGACGCAGGATCACGCCGCCGCCGCGGTGGTCGTCGGCCGCACCGGCACCGCGCACGCGCCGCAGGGCGTGTCGGTGTTCGCGTGGAAGGGTGAGTCGCTCGCCGATTACTGGTGGTGCACCGAGCGCGCGTTCGAGTTCGCGGGCGGCAAGGGCCCGAACATGATCCTCGACGACGGCGGCGACGCGACGTTGCTCGTCCACCTGGGCGCCGAGTGCGAGAAGTCCGGCAAGGTGCCGAACGCGGGCGCCGACGCGAGCGAGGACTACGCGGAGCTGCTGAAGGTCGTGAAGAAGTCGCTCGGCCTCTCGAAGAACCGCTGGACCAAGATCGCGAAGGAGATCAAGGGCGTCACCGAGGAGACGACGACGGGCGTGCACCGCCTGTATCAGATGCAGGAGAAGGGCACGCTGCTCTTCCCCGCGATCAACGTGAACGACTCGGTGACGAAGAGCAAGTTCGACAACCTCTACGGCTGCCGTCACTCGCTCGTGGACGGGATCATGCGCGCGACCGACGTCATGCTCGCGGGCAAGGTCGCGCTCGTCTGCGGCTACGGCGACGTCGGCAAGGGTTGCGCGCAGGCGCTGCGCGCCCAGGGCGCCCGCGTCGTGATCGCCGAGATCGATCCGATCTGCGCGCTGCAGGCGCTGATGGAGGGCTACCGCGTCGCGACGATCGAGGACGTCGTCTCCGAGGCCGACCTCTTCATCACCGCGACCGGCAACCGGAACATCATCACCGCCGAGCACATGGCGGAGATGAAGCACAACGCGATCGTCGGCAACATCGGCCACTTCGACAACGAGATCGACATCGCCGGCCTGAAGAAGGTGAAGGGCATCAAGAAGACGAACGTGAAGCCGCAGGTCGACCTCTGGACGTTCAAGGACGGCCACTCGGTGATCATGCTCGCCGAAGGCCGCCTCCTGAACCTGGGCTGCGCGACCGGCCATCCGAGCTTCGTGATGTCGAACTCCTTCACGAACCAGACGATGGCGCAGATCGAGCTGTACTCGAACCGGAAGAACTACGAGGTCGGCGTGTACACCCTTCCGAAGCAGCTCGACGAGAAGGTGGCGCGGCTGCACCTCGCCAAGCTCGGCGCGAAGCTGACGACGCTGTCGAAGGAGCAGTCCGACTACATCGGGGTGCCGGTCGACGGACCGTACAAGCCGAACCACTACCGGTATTGACCGAGCGGCGCGAACGCGCCGAATCGTCCTATGATCCGCGGCCGTGGCGGGCGCGCGCTCCGATCCTTCTGACTCTGATCCCGGGGCGCCGCGCTCGCACGGCCGCGTCGCGTATGTCGTGCGCGCGTTCCCGATGCTGTCGCAGACGTTCATCCTGAACGAGCTGCTCGCGCTCGACGCCCTCGGACTCGAAGCCCGCATCTACTCGCTCGAAGTCTCGCGCGCGCGGCGCGAGCACGTCGGTGCCGATCGATTGCGCGAGCGCGTGCACGTGCTCGAGCCGTCGTCGAAAGCGACGCGCCGCGTCGCGCGCCGCCGGCCGTTCGCCTGGTTCTCCGGGTGGGTCGGCGCCTGGTTCCGGTCCGTGGTGCGGCGCGATCCGCTGGCGCTCCCGCGCTTCCGCCAGGCCGTCGCGCTCGCCGCCGACTGCAGGCGCCGCGACGTCCGCCACCTGCACGCCCACTTCGCGGACGACGCGACCGCCGTCGCGGCCACGGCGGCGCACCTCGCGGGCATCTCGTTCAGCTTCACCGCGCACGCGTTCGACGTGTTCCGCAACGACGTCGACCGCGCGCGGCTCGTCCGTCACCTGCGCTCGGCGCGGTTCATCGTGACGGTCAGCGAGTTCAACGTGCGGTTCCTGCGCGAGCTCGCCGGCCGCGCGATCCGCGTCGAGCTGGTGTTCAACGGCATCGACCTCGCGCGCTTCTCGCCGCCCGCGACGCCGCCCGGCCCGCCGTTCACGATCGCGTGCGTTGCGCGGCTCGTGGCGAAGAAAGGCGTCGAGGTCCTGATCGACGCGTGTCGCATCCTGAAGGAGCGCGGCATCGCGTTCCGCTGCGAGCACATCGGCACCGGGATCGAGCGCGCGACGTTCGAGAAGCGCGCGGCGGACGCCGGGCTCGCCGGCGTTTTCGAGTTCCGCGGCCCGCAGGTGCAGGAGCAGGTCATCGACCTGTACCGTCGCGCACACGTGTTCGCGTTGCCGTGCATCGTCGCCGCGGACGGCGACCGCGACGGCCTGCCGGTCGCGATCGTCGAGGCGCTCGCGTGCGGAGTGCCCGTGGTCTCGACGGCCGTGACCGGGATCCCGGAAGCGGTGACCGACGGAGTGAACGGGGTGATCGTCGCGCAGAACGATGCGCTCGCCGTCGCGGATGCGATCGAGCGGTTGGCGAAGGACGACGCCGCGCGCGCGCGGATGGCGGCGGAAGCGCGGCGGTCGGTCGCGGAGAAGTTCGACCGCGACCGGACGATTCGCCGGCTGTTCGCGATCCTCGAGGAGGCGGTCGGATGAAGATCCTGTGCGTCGCGCCGGATCGCGGCATGCGCTTCGGGCGCCACGGCGGCCACGCGACCGGATTGCTGCGCGTCGTCTCGGCCTACGTGCGCCTCGGCCACGACGTGCGCGTGCTCGCCCCGAGCGTGCCGGACGGCTTCCGGACGCCCGCGCCGTTCGTCGCACTGCGCGACGCCGCCGTGCTGGAGCTCCTCGACGTGGAAGCAGGCCGCGTGGAGGACGCGAAGGACCGCGAGCGCGCGGAAGCGATGGTCGCCGCGCTCCGCCATGTGTTCGCAAACGTCGATCTCGAGCAGGTCCTCGAGCGGGAGATCCGCGAGTTCCGCCCCGATCTCCTGCACGATCTGCACGCGCCGTACAACGCAACCGGCATCGCCGTCGCGGCGCGGGAGCGCCTCCCCCACGTGCTGCACGTCCACGCGTCGCTCGCGTGGGAAGAGGAGCAGTTCCGCAAGCCGCCGCTCGCGCGCGCGCTCCGCCTCTTCGAGGCGGCGACGATGCGGCATGCGCCGCGCATCGTCGCGGTGTCCGAGGAGCTGAAGCGCTTCCTGATCGACGACGGCGCGCCGGCGGAGCGGGTCCGCGTGGTCGAGAACGGCGTCGACCTCGACATGTTCCATCCGGCGGTGCCCGACCGACCGGAGCGTCGCGACGCATTCGTCATCGGGTTCTTCGGGTCGCTGAAGGAATGGCACGGCGTCGAGGTGCTGCTCGCGGCGTTCGAGATGCTTGCCGCCGACCCGCGGTTCCGCCTCGAGGTCGTCGGCGCCGGGCCGCTGAAGAAGAAGGTCGTCGCGTTTGCCACGCGATACCCGGGCCGCGTCGAGGTGATCGGCGGGCTGCCGCTCGCGGAGACGGCGGAGCGCGTGCGTGCGATGGACGTGACGGTCGCGCCGTACCTCCCGATCGATCGCTTCTACTTCTCCCCGCTCAAGGTGCTCGAGTCGATGG
>CAZBOK010000435.1:0-3855 GCA_964493525.1 uncultured Phycisphaeraceae bacterium
CGTCCTCATCGGCGGCGGCATCGGCGCGTGGGCGATGCTGCGCAAGAAGGACGAAGCCCCCCCGCCGCCGCCGGTGGTGATCGAGGATCCCGACGCCAAGCAGAAGCAGGCGGAGATGGAGCAGCGCCTGCACCAGACGCAGGCGAGCCTCGAGAAGGAGCAGGAAGCGACGGCCGCGCTGAGCGCGCTGACGGTGAAGCTGTCGCAGTTGCCGCGCGAGGACCAGATGCGCGAGCTGCGCGCGCTCGCCGAGAAGTTCCCGGGGACCAACACCGGCAAGAACGCGGCGACGCAGGCCGACGGCATCGCGCAGGCGATCGCGGCCGAGCAGGCCGCCGCGAGCGAGCACGAGCAGGCCGTGGTGAACGCGCTCGCGGCATGGCGAGCGCCGATCGCCGCCGCGCTCGACGCGAAGGACTTCGCGACCGCGGCGCGCGCTCTCGTCGCGCCGGCGCCCGAGCTGCTCAAGGACGAGTCGCGCTGCTCCGACGCACGCGCGGAGCTGCAGACGATGCTTGCCGGCGCGGTGAACGGCGCGGCGCAGCAGGCGCTGAACGACGCGGGCCGCGCGCTCGACGCGGGCGACTTCGGCGCCGCGAATTCGGCGCTCGACGCGCTCGAGCCGCGGCTCACCGAGCTCGCCGGCGTCGCGGCCGCATCGACCGATGCAGGCGCCGCGCGCCTGAAGGACCAGGTCGCGACGCTGCTCGCCTCGCTCGGCGACGCGCGCACGCGCGCGAGCAGCCTCGCGTCGCAAGCGGCGGCCGCGCGTCTCGCCGGCGACTTGAAGCTCGTCTGCGTCGACTTCGACTGGAACGCCACGTTCGACGCCGTCCGCGCGCACCGGTTCGCGGAAGCCGCGCAGTCGGCGCACGCGCTGCGCGATCGACTCGCCACGCCCGAGTATCAAGCGTGGCTCGACCGCCGGGTCGCCGACCTCGACGCGGCGCAGTCGCTTCGTGCCGCGTTCGTCGCGGCGGTGTCTTCGAAATCGCTCGCCGACCAGAAGCTGAAGCACCCCGAGCGCGAGCAGACATTCGAGATCGCCGGCCTCACCGAGGACGGCGAGGGCATCGTGCTCGAGGTCTCGAACCGCGGCGGCTCCGCGCGCGCGACCGTGAAGTTCGCGCAGTTCGACACCGTCCCGCGCGTCCTAGATCTCTTCGCCGCGCGCTTCGGCGCGAACCCGGCGCACGAACTCGAGCTGGTGCGCGCCGCGCTCCTCGTCCACGCCGCGCAGGCGAACGCGGTCGCCCGCACGATCGCGCAGCAGTTCGAGCGCTGGCAGCCCGACGCCGGCTGGAGCGAAGCGGACGTGAAGGCCGTGAAAGACCTGCAGTGGCCGCGGCTCGACGATCCCCGCATCCTCGATCTGCTCGCGCGCGCCGAGGGCGACGCGTCGCGCGCGGACGAAGCGCGCGCGCTGCGGGCTCGCGTCGAGCGCGAGAACGAGGCGGCACAACTGCTCGCGCGGGCGTTCGGTCCGTTCCAGGCGCGCGGCGAGCTGTCGTTCGGAGGCGTCGTCCCGCTCGTCGAGAAGCTGCTCGGGGAATACCGCGACACCGACCTCGCGCTCGCCGTCTACCCGATGCTGGACCGCGGCGATCGCTCGCTGCAGCTCGCCGGATCGGCGCCGTGACGATCGCGGTCGAGGAGCGCGCCGGCGCCGTCGACCTCTCGGTGCGAGTGACCCCGCGTTCCGGCAGGGATGCCGTCAAGGGAACGGTCGGCGATCAGCTCGCGGTGGCGGTCAGCGCTCCGCCCGAGGACGGCAAGGCGAACGAGGCGGTGCTCGTGGTCCTCGCGAAATTCCTGGGCGTGAAGCGCGCGGCGATCGACCTGATCGCCGGCGCGACGTCGCGATCGAAGTGCGTCCGCGTCACCGGCATCGCCGCCGCCGAGCTCGTGGCGCGCGTGGACGCCGGGCTCGCCCGCATCGCGGAGCGACGATCGCGCGGAGGACGCTCGTGACCGCGCGCCGCTTGCGGCTGGCGGTGCTCGCGTCGGGCGGCGGGCGATCGCTCGAGAACCTGGTGCTCCGCTCGCGCGACGGTTCGCTCCCGGCGACCGTCGAGCTCGTCGTGTCGAACACGTCCAAGGCGTTCGCGCTCGAGCGCGCCCGCGCGTTCGGCATCCCCGCCGAGGTGATCCGGCCGAAGGACTTCGCCGATCGCGCCGCATTCGGCCGCGCGCTGTTCGCGCGACTCGACGCCGCCCGCATCGACCTCGCGCTGCTCGCGGGTTACCTCGCGCGCGTCCCGCTCGTCGACGCGTGGAAGAACCGCGTGATGAACATCCACCCCGCGCTCCTGCCGGCGTTCGGCGGCGCCGGGTTCTTCGGCCACCACGTGCACGAAGCCGTGCTCGCCGCGCGCACGGCGCGCTCCGGATGCACGGTGCACTTCGTCGACGACGAGTACGACCGCGGCCCGATCATCCTGCAGCGCGAGGTCCCCGTGCTGCCGGGCGACGACGCGGACACGCTCGCCGCGCGCGTGTTCGAAGCCGAGAAGGAGGCGTACCCGGAGGCGGTGCGCCTCTTCGCGGAAGGCCGGCTTTCGGTCGCGGGCGGCCGCGTCACGGTGCGGCCGGCATGAGCGCCGCCATCACGACGCCGGAACGCGAATCGATCGTGCGGTTGCTCGCCGACTACGCCGCGCGCTTCCCGGCCGAGTTGCCGACGGTCGCGCGCGTGCGGCGGCTCGTGGTTGAGCATGACGACTGCCTGCTGCGGAGCTGCGTCCCGGGTCACGTCACGGCATCGGCGTGGATTGTCGCGCCGGATCGCCGGCGCTGCCTGCTCACGCACCACGCGAAGCTCGACCGCTGGCTGCAGCTCGGCGGCCACGTCGACGGCGACGCGGACGTCGCGCGCTCCGCGACGCGCGAAGCCCGCGAGGAGTCGGGGATGGAGCGCTTCGAGCTGTGGCAGCCCGTCCCGCTCGACCTCGACGTGCACGTCATCCCCGCGCGTGCGTCGGAGCCGGCGCACGAGCACCACGACTTCCGCTTCCTGTTGATCGCGGCGCCGGGCCAGGCGATCCGCGCGAGCGACGAATCGAAGGACCTGCGCTGGTTCGAGCCCGGCGAGTTGGCGTCGATCACCACCGACGAGAGCGTGATACGCCTGGCGCGCAAAGCGCGCGCGGCGCTCAGTGCAACGGAGTCCGGCCTCGACCGGAGGAGTTCGACATGACGGGACGCTTCCTCGCCACGCTCGCGGTCCTCGTGTGCGCCAGCTGCGCGTCGGACGCCAGGTCGGCGCGCGTCTCGACGATCTCCATCGCGCCGCGCGAGGCGACGCTCGCGCCGGGTGCGCAGCTCGCATTCTCCGCCGTCCTGACCGGCGACGTCGAGGGCGCCCGGCCGCTGTTCGACCTGTTCGACGAGCACGGCGACCCGTGCGAGACGTGCGGCACGATCGACGCAGCGACCGGCGCGTTCAAGGCTCCGGCGCGGGCGATGACGGTCGTCGTGCGCGCGCGCAGCTCGGCGGACGCGAACCTCTGCGCGAAGGCACGCGTGGTCGTGGCGCCGCCGACTCCACCGGCTCACTCGCCGGCGGGCGGTTGAGCGGCGGATTCGAGGCGTTCGATCGTCCGGTTCGCTTCCGCGAGGCCGCGCGCCGCGCGCGCCGACCCGGAGCTCGCGAGCCAGCGGCGGCGGGACTCGATCGCGAACGCGAGCGCCGCCGCCGGATCGCGGAGATCGTCCTCCGCGATCTCGCGGGATCGTTCGAGCGGCTCCGGGTCCGACGGCGCGGCGGTTGCCAGCCGCGCGAGCGCGTCGAGCGCGCCGGCCGCGTCGCCACGCGCACGCCGTCGCCGGCCGAGCTCGAGCACCGCACGCTTCACG
>CAZBOK010000436.1:0-3828 GCA_964493525.1 uncultured Phycisphaeraceae bacterium
CACGAGGACGACGCGCGACCGCTCGACGCGCGGCTGGAGGAACTGCGGGGCTGCGGCCTCGCGCCGCGCGGTTGACCGACCGCTCCGGTCACTTCGCCGGCGCGGATGCGCTCGGCGCTCGCGAGATCTGCAGGCGGCCGAAATCCTTCTGCGCCTGCTGCTCGATGTCGACCGACTCCATCACGAGCGGCAGATACCCCTCGCGCGAAACGGTCATCCGATAAGTGCCGCCGACGGTCGCGGGGAACTTGAAGGCGCCGTCCGCGCCGGTCTTCTGCGTCTTCATCAACGTCATCTTCGAGCCGCCGTGCTCGGCGGCGAAGACCGCGAACAACTCGACGTCGGCATCCGCGACGGCTTCGCCCGTCCGCGCGTCGACGACGATGCCGTGCGCGACGCCGAACTTGCCGCTGAAGTGGAGCGCGGCGGTCAACATCACGACCGAGATGCCGATGAACACGGCCATCACGACCCAAAACTTCGCCGTCATTCAGCGCTCCGCCGACTTGCCGCTCTTGAACGCCTGCAATCCGTCCTTCACGACGCGCTCGCCCGGCTTGCCGCGCGGCGAGTAGGACACGTCGCCCGGCCCGCCGGCGTCCCACCAGTCGTACACGAACACGCCCGAGACCAGCGGCTCGTCGCGGAACTCCTCGAAGAACGCGGCGAGGCAATCGGCCTGCTCCTCGCCGTCGTACCGCGTCACGCTCACGTAGTCCCACGGCGCCTTCGCCGCGCCGTCGCGGCTCGGGTAACCGAGCTCGGTGAACATCGCCGTCATGTTCTTCTGCTTCGCGAACTCGAGCAGTCGGTGCTTCGGCACGCGCCATCCCGCGCGCAGGTCGTTCTTGGTCGGGTCGTCGACGGTCGCGACGGTGTAGTACCCGGTGAGTCCGATCACGTCGAGCGCGTCCCAGAACGCGATGTTCCGGTAGTGGTCCCAGTTCGCGGAGTAGGTGAGCTGCCCGGGGAAGCGCGCGCGGCAGCCCTCGATCACCGCGCGCCACTCGGGCGCGTCGTCCTCGAGCCGGATCAACTCGGAGCCCACCGCGAGGAGGTCGGCGCCCATCCGTCGAGCGAGGTCGGCTTCGTGCGTGATGAAGCGCGCGTAGTTCGTCCAGAACTCGCGCCGGCGGTCGCCCTTCGGCTCGAACGCGCCGCGCCATTCGTGCGCGCCCGGCTTCAGGATGTGCACGATCGGCAGCACGAACACGCGAAGTCCCTTCGAGCGCGCGTACGCCCCGGTCTTCACCAGCGCGTCGTCGGACGGCGTGCGGCCCGGCACCGAGAGGATCTCGACGTCCTGGATCGTCGCGAAGAAGTGGAACGGGACCAGCGAGATCCACGACGCGCCGAGCGCGGCGATCTCGTCGACGCGCGAGCGGTAATCGAAGTCGGGCGTGTGACCGAACATCGGCAGCGCCACGCCGGCGCGCCGCGCGGTGATCGGCGCGAGCGGGAGCTGCGCCGGCGGATCCGCGGGCGCGGCCGGCGGATCGATCGCGGCGGCCGAGTCGGCGAAGATCCCGCGGCGCGCGTCGACGGCCTCGCGCGCCGCCGCGGCGAGCTCGGCGACGTGGTCGCGACGCACGAACTCCGGGAAGAACCCGGCGTCTCCCGAGCGCAGGACCACCTCATTCATGCAGCGGTCGCCCTGCCAGACCAGCGCGGTGATCCCGCCGTCCCGTTCCTCGCCGGACTCGACGCGCACCGTCGCGCCCGGCGTGAGCAGCCGCTCGAGCGCCATCGCGAGCGGGCCGCGCGCCCCCGGAATCGCCGGCTCCGTCGTGCGCGGATCGATGCACCGCAGGCGGATCGGCGCCAGTCCGTCGCACTCGATTCGCCCGTCCGGCAGCACGGCGCGCACGCGCACTTCGTCCGCCGCGCGTGCGGACGCGAGCCCGACGCACGCGAGGAAAACGGGGACGATGCGGAAGCGGGTCATCGAGTCGTTGCCGAACACCGGAGAAGGATGGTCAAATAGCGCAATTTTGTATCGGCCCCGTCGGCCGCGAACGAACCCGTCTCACGAGAGCAGGAGCCCGATGCCCCGCCGCACGGACATCAAAAAGATCCTCATCATCGGCTCCGGACCGATCGTGATCGGCCAAGCCTGTGAATTCGACTACTCCGGTACGCAGGCGTGCAAGGCCCTGCGTGAAGAGGGGTACGAGGCGATCCTCGTCAACTCGAACCCCGCGACGATCATGACCGACCCGGAGACGGCGTCGCGCACCTACATCGAGCCGATCGTCGTCGAGGCGCTGACCGAGGTGATCGCGAAGGAGCGGCCCGACGCGCTCCTGCCGACGCTCGGCGGGCAGACCGGCCTCAACTCCGCGATCAAGCTGCACGAGCAGGGGATCCTCGCGAAGTACGGCGTCGAGATGATCGGCGCGAACTACGACGCGATCCGCAAGGGCGAAGACCGCGAGCTGTTCCGCGACGCGATGCTGAAGATCGGGATGGAGCTGCCGCGGAGCGAGATCGCGTACTCGATGGACGAGGCGCTGAAGGCGCGCGAGCTGATCGGCCTGCCGTGCGTCATCCGCCCGTCGTTCACGCTGTCCGGCGCCGGCGGCGGCATCGCCTACAACATCGACGAGTTCGAATCGATCGTGTCGAAGGGCCTCGCGCTCTCGCTGAACTCCGAAGTGCTGATCGAGGAGTCGATCGCCGGCTGGAAGGAGTTCGAGCTCGAGGTGATGCGCGACAAGAAGGACAACGTCGTCATCATCTGCTCGATCGAGAACCTCGATCCGATGGGCGTGCACACCGGCGATTCGATCACCGTCGCGCCGGCGCAGACGCTGACCGACCGCGAGTACCAGCGCATGCGCGACGCCGCGATCGCGATCATCCGCGAGATCGGCGTCGAGACCGGCGGCTCGAACATCCAGTTCGCGATCGACCCGAAGACCGGCCGCATGGTCGTGATCGAGATGAACCCACGCGTGTCGCGAAGCTCGGCGCTCGCGTCGAAGGCGACCGGGTTCCCGATCGCCAAGATCGCCGCGAAGCTCGCGATCGGATACACGCTCGACGAGATCACCAACGACATCACCGAGAAGACGCCGGCCTGCTTCGAGCCGACGATCGACTACTGCGTCGTGAAGGTGCCGCGCTTCGCCTTCGAGAAGTTCAAAGACGCCGATCCGACGCTGACGACCTCGATGAAGTCGGTCGGCGAGACGATGGCGATCGGCCGCACGTTCAAGGAAGCGATGCAGAAGGCGCTGCGCGGGCTCGAGACCAAGCGCTTCGGCCTCGGCGCCGACCCGTTCGATCGCCGCAACCCGGTGCCCGACGAAGCGACGATCACGCGCAACCTCATCAAGCCGAACTGCGAGCGCATCTTCTTCATCCGCCACGCGCTCCGCAGCGGCATGACCGTGGATCAGGTCTGCTCGCTGTCGAAGATCGATCCGTGGTTCGTCGAGAACCTGAAGGAGATCGTCGACTTCGAGGACGTGATCACCGGCTGGAAAAACCTCGCGACGGTCGGCGCCGAGGACATGCGGCGCGCGAAGCGGCTCGGCTTCTCCGACGTCCAGCTCGCGACGCTCCTCAACTCGACGGAGAAGGAAGTGCGCGCGAGGCGCCTCGCGCTCGGAGTCCGCGCGTCCTTCAAGAAGGTCGACACCTGCGGCGCCGAGTTCGCGTCCGAGACGCCGTACTTCTACTCGACCTACGAGAGGAGCACCGAGGTCAAGGACAGCGGCAAGAAGAAGATCATGATCCTCGGCGGCGGACCGAACCGCATCGGCCAGGGGATCGAGTTCGACTACTGCTGCGTCCAGGCGTCGTTCGCGCTCGCCGAGCTCGGCA
>CAZBOK010000437.1:0-3823 GCA_964493525.1 uncultured Phycisphaeraceae bacterium
CGACGCGTGCTCGGCGAACGTCGCGACCGCCGGGGCCGGCGCGCGACGCATCGCGTCCAGCGTCGCGGGATCGCCGGCGAGGCGGTCGATCTTCGCGGCGAGGTCCTTCGCGTCGTTGCGCCGGAACAGGAGCACGCGCTCCGTCGCGCGCTCCGCGAGCGCTCCGGCGTCGGCGGCGAGGATCGGCACGCCGAGGCGGGACGCTTCGTCGAGGATGAACGAGTACGACTCGCGCGCGAGAGTCGGGAGCACCGCGACGTCGATCGTCGCGCGATCGAGGTCTTCGACGCGGAAACCGCCGTGGAACACGACGTCGAGTCCGCGCGCGAGCGTCTCGATGCGCTGGCGGTACTCGGGAGTCGCGAACTCGCCGTGGAAGTGGACGCGGATCGACGCGCGGCGCTCCGCGAGCGCCAGCGCCTCGAGCAGGAGGTGCGCGCCCTTGATCGGATGCAGGTTGCCCCACGAGACGAAGTGCAGCTTCCCGTCGTCGCCGCGGCGCGGCGCGGGCGGCGGCGCGCCCGGACGTTCCGCCGTGCGCGTGCCGAGCGGCAACGCCTCGATGCGTCCGGGCGCGAAGCCGAGCAGCGCGGCGACGAAGTCGGCGTGCGAGCGGCTCGGCGCCAGGACGACGCGTGCGAGCTCGAGCTCGTGGAGCAGATCGGCGCGGTAGCGCGCGAGCGCGCGCTCGATCTCCTCGTCGCGCTGGAACCGCCAGCGCGGGACGCAGGGCACGCAGATCTCTCGCGCCATCGGGAGGTCGCACGCCTCGTCGCCTTCGCCGCCGCCCGGCGCCTTCAACCGGAACACACGCGGGCACGTCGTGAACAGGTCGTGCGCCGTCACGATCGCGGGCACGCCGAACCGCGCCGCCGTGGCGACGAGGTTCGAGGTGAGGCGGATCCACTGATGGACGTGCACGAGGTCGGGCTTCCGCGTGCGCAGCTCGTCCGCGAACGCCTCCGTCACGCGCGGGTGGAAGGTCTTGTCCCAGCGATCGAAATAGAGGTCTTCGCGATGCACGCGCGTGACCGGCACCGCGCCGTGCGCCGCGCGCTCGACCGTGAACTCCGGCTTCCACTCGATCGAGCCGGCGAACACGGCGACGTCGTGGCCGCGCGCGCGCTGTTCTTCGACGAGTCGATGCACGTACAGCTCGGTGCCGCCGATCGCCTCCGGCGGGTAGCCGTGGACGACGTGCAGGATCTTCATCCCCGTCCCCGCGGCGCGGCGCGATCGCTCACCAGCCGCGCGAGCTGCGCCTCGACTCGCTTCACGTGTTCCTCGAGCGTCATCGGCGCCTCGCCGCGCGACGCCAGCTTCGCGACGTCTTCCGGATGATCGAGGAACCGCTCGAGCGCGCGCGCCAGAGCCTTCGCGTCGCCCGGCGCGAACAGCACGCCGTCGACTTCGTCCTTCACTGCCTCGCGCATCCCGCCGAGGTCGGACGCGACGACCGGCAAGCCGGCCGCGCGCGCCTCCTGGATCACGATCGGGAAGTTCTCGAGCCACACCGACGGCACGATCAACAGGTCGAGCTTCGCGAGCGCCTTGCCGATCTCACGGCGCGAAACGACGCCGAGAAAGCGGATCGCGAGGCCCTGCGACTGCTCGCGCAAGGACGCCGCGTACGCCGGGTAGAAGTCTTCGCGCCCATAGATGAGCAGCTCGCCGCGGCCCTTCAGCAGCCGCATCGCTTCGATCGCGACGTGCGCGCCCTTGTGCGGCGCCAGCGTCCCGATGAACCCGAAGACCGGCGCGCGCGAGCCGTCCGCGGGGAGCGGCGCGCGCTCCGGCACGACGAGCGGGCGGATGCCGAGGGGCAGCACCTTCACGCGACGCGCGGGCAGGCCGAACGACACCATCCGGTCGCGCACGGTGCGCGACGGCGAGAGGAACAGGTTCACGTGCTTCAGCGATTCCGCGACGGCGCGCTCGCGGTCGATGAACTGCTGGATGCGCGCCGCTTCCGGCACGCGCCGCGGCTGGTCCGACTTGCGCTCCGTCGTACGCGCGCCCTTCAGCGAGCCGAGGATCCGGCTCTTGCGGAACGCGTCGACGACCGGCGCGAGATCGAAGCCCGCGACCTGGCGCGTCCAGCGGATCGCGTGGATCACGCGCTTCTGCAGCGTCGACTGCGCGAACTTGAAGTCGGAGAGGCAGCTCGCGCAATTGCTCGGCTCCGGGCCGCGGCAGTCCGATTCGCCGTGCTCGAGCAGTTGGCCGAACCGGGCGCAGTACAGCCAGAAGTCGTGCAGCGTCATCACCGTCGGGATGCCGCGCTCCGCGGCGATCTGCGGCAGGTCGAGTGAGAGAAGCATCAGGTGCTGGAAGTGCACCACGTCCGGCTTCACGTCGTCGAGCACGCGCGCGAACGCCGCGCTCGCGCCCGGGTTCGTGAAGGTCTCCTCGAACGACTCGTACATCAGGTTGTTGATGAGGACGTGGCACTCGAGGCCGTGGTGCTTGCGGCGCACGACCTCGTAGTTCGGGCGGGACACGACCTTCTCGGTGAAGAACAGGTGCACGTCGTGGCCGCGCTCGCGCAGTCCGTCGGCGAGGCCTTCGGTGTACACCTCGGTGCCGGCCGAGTGGTGCGGGAGGAACAGGTGCACGACCTCGAGGATGCGCATCCGATGCGTCGAGGTCATCGGCCCGCCGGTCGCTCGTCGAAGTAGCGACGGATGCGCTCCGGAGTGACCGGCACTCCGCGCAGACCGTCGAAGATCCCGCGCAGCTTCGCGAGCGCCGCGCCCGGCCGGCCCGCCGCGCTCGCGCGCACGAGCGCGAGCGGCCAGAGCAGCACGTCGAACACGACGAAGCCGAGCCAGCCGCGCAGCGACCCGTGCCGCTTCAGGAAATGCACCGAGTTCACGGCGTTCATGTACTTGCGCGCCGGCGTGTACCCGCCGCCCGTCGACGCCGACGCGTCGTGCGTCGCGCTCGCGCCGGCGACGAAACGGTTCTTCCAGCCCGCGACCGCGAGGCGCCGACCGAACTCGACGTCCTCCATGTAGCAGAAGAACGATTCGTCGAGCCGCCCCACCTTCTCGAGCGCCGCGCGGCGCACGAGCAGCGTGCAGCCCGGCAGGTAGTCGACGTCCTCGTCCGCGCGGAACCGTCCGTTCGCGACGGTGCCGTGGCCGCGCAGCCGGCTCACGTTCTCGCGATGAACCAGCTCGCCGCCCGCGGCCCAGATGCGCGCCGCCGCGCCCGGCTCCGCCGGCAGGAGGATCATCGGGCCGACCGCGCCGATCGATCCGTCGGCGGCGAGCGCCGCGTCGAGCTTCGCGATGCAGTCGCTCGCGACCTCGACGTCGTTGTTCATCAACAGCACCGCGCGCGCGCCGCGCCGCAGCGCCGCCGCGATGCCGATGTTCATCCCGCCCGCGTACCCCGTGTTCGTCCGCGCGCGGATCAGCTCGACGTCCGGGCACGAACGCGTGAGCCGCGCGACCGAGTCGTCGGTCGATGCGTTGTCGACGATCACGATCTCCGGCGCAGTCGGACGCGATGCCGCGAGCGCGCGGACGCATCGCTCCGTCCATTCCGCGCCGTTCCAGTTGAGGACCACGGCGACGATCGTGCCTTCGGCGGAGGCGGGGGCGGCTCCCATCGCGGCGGATTCTAGGGGACGGATGCGGATGCGAGGTCGGGAGGATTTCGGACCGGAGCCGGGAGGCGAGGGGGCTCTCGCTCCGCGTCCTCGCTGCGGATGGGCGCACGTGGCGATGAACCGCGGGCTCTGAGGACCGATGGCGATGCACCGCGCGGGCTGGCGTCCTCGCTGCGGATGTCGGATCGAGAGCCCCCTCGCCTCCCG
>CAZBOK010000438.1:0-3821 GCA_964493525.1 uncultured Phycisphaeraceae bacterium
GACGCAATCGGGGTGTCCCTCACGGACCGCTCGTCGCCGTGACGGCGTGACGGACGGAACCGGGATCGCGGGGCATGCGCTACGATCCGTCGCGGAGGTTCCGATGATCACGACGCTCCTTCTGATGAGTTCGGTGCTCGCGCAGGACCCGGCGCCCGCGGCGAAACCGATCCTCCCGATCTACGACGAGGCCGCGGACGCACGGCAGCAGGTCGCGGACGCCGTGACGCGCGCGGCGAAGGAGGAGCGGCGCGTGCTCATCGTCTGGGGCGCGAACTGGTGCGGGTCGTGCAAGCAGCTCGAGCATCAGATGAAGGGAGCGAGCGCCGCGGACGCGACGGACGCCGACAAGCGGCTCGGGAAGCTCCTGATGAACGAGTTCGAGGTCGTGCACCTCGACGTCGGTCACTTCGACAAGAACATCGACCTGGTGCGGAAGTGGCGCGCCGACGTCAGCGGCGGCATCCCGGCGCTCACGATCCTGAACGGCGAAGGCAAGGTCGTGGCGAACCAGGACAACGCGGCCGTGTCCGCGCTCACCAAGAACAACGAGGTCGGGCCGCTCGCCGACTTCCTCGATTCGAAGAAGGCGGCGCCGGTCGACGCCGGCAAGCGCCTCGACGCCGCGCTCGCGCAGGCGCGCGAATCCGGCCGCGCCGTGTTCCTGCACTTCGGTGCGCCGTGGTGCGCGAAGTGCCGGGTGCTCGATGCCTGGTGCGCCGACCCTGCCGTCGCCCCGCTGCTCGGGAAGGACTTCGTCGAGGTGAAGATCGACGTCGATCGGATGACCGGCGGCAACGAGCTGATGAAGCGCTACCGCGCGGACGGCGCGGACGCGATCCCGTGGTACGCGGTGCTCGACGCCGACGGGAAGGCGCTCGCCACCAGCGACGAACCGGCGGAGAAGGCCGCGGCCCCGACGGAGCTCGAGGAGGTCGTGCGCTTCGCGGCGGTCCTCCGGAACGGCGTGAAGCGCCTGACGCCGGACGAGCTGTCGTCGCTCGCGACGTCGTTCGCGAACCGCGGCAAGTGACGGTCACGGCGCGCGGCGCGCGAAGCGCTCGGTGACGCGGCGCAGGACGTCGCGCTCGCCGCTCGTGAACCAGCCGGTGACGAACAGCACGAGCGGATAGAGCACGAGCACCGCTCCGCCGCGCGCGAGGAGGTCGCCGATCTTGCGCGCGACCGTCGCGCTCGCCGCGTCGGGGTACGGGATCGCGAAACCTGCAACGAGCGCGACGGCGATCGCGACGCCGACGCGGAACAGCCGCGACCACTCGTAATCGGTGCGCACGTGCTTCTGCGACTCGAGGCCGTGCAGCGCCGCGAGGAGCGCGTAGGCGCCGAGCGCGGCGAACGCGGGGCCGAGCATCCCGAGCACCGGGATCAGCAGGAGGTTCAGCACGATGCTCGCCGCCACCGCGATCGCCATCAGGCGCGGCAGCGGGCGCGTCGTCCCGTGGATCAGCATCCCCGCCTTGGTGATCTCCGCCGCACCCACGAACGCGAGCGCGAACGCGAGCGGCGGGACGACGCGCCACGCGACGTGGTACCGCACGTCGGTCATCAGCGCGACGAGCGGCTGCGACGTCACGGCGAGCCCGCAGGCCAGGAAGCCGGCGGCGGCGGCATACCACGACGCGCACCGCCCGAGGTCGGACGCGCGCGTGACGCGCTTGCCGACGTCGTAGTAGATGCCCGGCCACAGCAGGTTGAGCGGCATGATCAGCACGCCCTGCAGGATCTGCGCGATCGTCGCGCCGCGCCCGAAGACGCCGATCGTCTCGAAGGCGCGGTCGTGCGGGAGCAGGAGCCGGAAGAACACCTTGTCGAACGCATCGAGCATCAGCACGAGCAACGCCGGTGGCACGAGCGGCAGCGCGAACCGCAACATGTCCGGCAGCCGCGAGCGGTCGGTCGCGCGGCTCAAACCCTGCGGCACGAAGTAGAGCGCGAGCAGGAACGCCATCGCGGCGCCGATCAGGTTCGAGTACACGATCCCCGCGAGCCCGGTCTGCTGCACCAGCACGAACCAGATGTTGAGCCCGACGCAGATCACGAACTCGCCGCAGTAGACGATGAGGAACTCGCGCGAGCGGAAGTCGGCGCGCAGGATCTGCGCGCACGTGTTCTTCATGTTGGAGAACGCGTAGGTCAGGAGCACGAGGATGACCAGCACGGCGTAGCGCTTCGCCGATTCGCCGGCGACGAGTCCCGCGAGCGGCCACGCGGCGAGCGACAGGACGATCGCGAACACGATCGACGACGCGGCCGTGTAGCGGAACACGGTGGCGATCGCGCGCTGGCGGTCGGCTTCGGTCTTCGCGGAGTAGGCGTATTCGCGGAACAGCGCGGAGGGCATCCCCTGCGCCGCGATCAGCGCGAACACCTGCCCGAGCAGCGCATAGTTGTCGAGGATCCCGTAGTCCGCCTGCGGCAGCGCGCGCGTCAGGAACGGCATCAGGACGAAGCCGATCGCGCGCGACAGGAGCAGGCTCAGCGCAGTGGCGGCCCCGAGGCGGCTCGTCTTCGCGAGGATGTCGCGCATGCGGGGCGCATTCCAGCGGGCGGGATGCCTCAAGTCGAATCCCGCGACGCTTCGAAAAGGAAGGACGCCCGTTTCCGGGCGCCGGAGGATCGTGATGCGCGTGCGCGGCTTCAACCTGGTCGAGTCCCTCGTGATCGTCGCCATCGTCGTCGCGTCCGCCGGCATCGTGGTGCCGATCTGGGCGCGGCGTCACACGGACACGGCGCACGAACGCGTGCTGACCGACCTGCAGCGCCTCGCGAACGGGATCCAGCGCTACATCCACGACACCCGCTCGTTCCCGACCGGGCACACCGGCGCCACGAGCTGCCACTGGCTGATGACCGACGGCATCCACCCCACGAACAACGTGTTCGACTCCGGCCCGTCGATGCACGTCGACCGCTTCCTGGTCGAGAACGGCATGGCGGGCGCCGAGTGGAACGGCCCCTACATCGACGAGGAGATCGGACCGGACCCGTGGGGACGCGCCTACATTGTGAACGTCAACGGGTACTTCAACAGCGCGGAGCGCGTGATCGTCCTGTGCGCCGGTCCGAACGGTCAGGTGAACACTCCGGTCTCCGCGACTACCGCGGTCGGCGACGACATCATGGTCGTGCTCGACTGAGCGACGCCGCGGCACGAGCCGCCGCTGTTCCCCGTTATCTCCTCGGGCTCGATCTCGGCACTTCGTTCCTGAAGGCCGCGCTGTTCGACGCGCGGCTCGCGCTGGTGCGCGTCGTGCGCATGCCGCTCGCGACGCGCGCGGATGCGACCGGTCGCTCGGAGCAGGATCCGTTCGCGTGCGTCCGCGCCGCGAAGCGCGGGCTGCGCGAGCTGCTCGCGCGGTCCCGCGTCCGGTCGCGCGACGTCGCGGCGATCGGCGTCGCCACGCACCGCTCGTCCGCGCTCGCGGTGCACCCGCGCAGCGGTCGGCCGCTCACGCCGCTCGTGCTGTGGAACGATCTGCGCGCCGCCGCCGATGCCGAAGCGATCAAGGGCTCGACCGACGCCGACGCGATCCGCGCGGCGACCGGGCTGCCGATCCTCCCGTTCTTCCTGGCGCCGCGCGTCCGCTGGATGCGGCGGCGATTCCCGGCGGCGCGGCGCGCGAAGTTCCTGACCGCGGACGCGTGGCTGCTCGCGCAGCTCTCCGATCGCCGCGCGGCGGTCACCGATCCGTCCCTCTCCGCGCGCACGCTGCTCGCCGACCGCGAGACCGGCGACTGGTCGCCAACCGTCCTCGCGGCGCGCAGCATCGGCCGCATCGCGCGCGCGGCGCTTCCGGAAG
>CAZBOK010000439.1:0-3807 GCA_964493525.1 uncultured Phycisphaeraceae bacterium
CGGTCGTCGCGCGGTCGAGCGCCGCGACGAGCGCGGCATCGTCCGGATGCAGCACGAGCGCCGCGCGGATCGATTCGACGGCGTCGCCCGGACGCTGCGCCGCGAGCGCGGCGTTCGCCGCGTCGACCCGCTCGGCGATCTCGCTCTCGACGCGCGCCTGCTGCGCCCGCCGTTCGATCGCCCCCTTGCCGAACCAGGCGCCCGCGCCGAGCACGAGCGCGCCGACGGCGATCGCGGCGACCGGATGCCGTCGGACTCGCCGCGCGATCCGCACCGGCACGGACGGCGCGCGCGCGCGGATCGGCCGCAGCGCGAGGAGCGCGTCGAGGTCGTCCGCGAACGCTCCCGCGCTCGCGTATCGGCGCTGTCGGTCCTTCTCGAGCGCCTTCAGCACCACCGTCTCGACGTCGCGCGACAGCGCCGCGTTCGTGCGCCGCGGCCGCTCCGGCGCGTCGACGAGGATCGCGTGCATGACCTCCTCGATGGTCTCGCCTTCGAACGGCAGGCGGCCGGTCAGGCACTCGTACAGCGTGACGCCGAGCGAGAAGACGTCGCTGCGACCGTCGAGTTCGCCGAACCGCGCGCGGATCTGCTCCGGCGAGACGTAGAACGGCGAGCCCTGGAAATCTCCCGTCTTGGTCAGCGCGGCGGACTCGCGCCCGCGCGCGAGTCCGAAGTCGACGAGCAGCGCGCGGCCGTCGTCGCGCAGGCGGACGTTCGACGGCTTCACGTCGCGATGCAGCAGCCCCGCTCCGTGCGCGTGCTCGAGCGCGCGCGCGATCTGCGCGGCGATCGACAGCGCCTCGGCGACCGGCATCCGCTCGTTCTTCGCGTGCAGTTCGGCGAGGCGCTCGTCGAGCCCGCGGCCCGGCACGAACTCCATCGCGATCCACTGCACCCCGCGCTCTTCGCCGGCGGCGTGCACCGCGACCACGTTCCCGTGGTTCAGCTTGCCGGCGACGGCGGCCTCGCGCGCAAAGCGTTCGCGCGCCGCGTCGAGGCGATTCAGCTCGGGGCGGATCACCTTGAGCGCGACGGTCCGGCCGAGCGACGCCTGCTCCGCGAGGTACACGACGCCCATGCCGCCCTGCCCGAGCACCTTCAGCAATCGGAACTCGCCGAGGCTCTCGAACGGGAGACCAGGCTCGGCCGCGATCCGCGCCGACGCCCGCGCGGACTTCGACGCGGATGCCGCCCGCGCCGCTTCGGCGCGCGCGCGCTCCGCGAGGAACACGCTCAAGTGCCGGCGCAGCTCGGCGGCGTGGTGCGGGTGGGCCGCGCACACGGCCTCGAGGTCGAACGGCTCGCCGTTCAACAGGCGGTCGACGCACTCGTCGTAGATCGTCTCGAGGTCCGGCGGTTCGTTGCTCAAGCGGCCACTCCGTGTCGGCCGAGGCGACGGATGAACATCGATCCGACGCGGGAAATCAGCCGCGCGACAGGAGCTCGTACGCCTTCTTGAACCGCTCCATCGCGCGGCGGCGGGCCTGCTCCGCGGCGTCGTACGACATGCGGAACTCCTTCGCGACGTCCTCGACGGACGCGCCGTCGACGGTGCGCCGCACGATCTCCTGGTCGCGCGGCAGGAGGCTCGCGATCGCCTTCGCCGCGAGGTCGATCGCCTCGCGACGCATCGCGTACGTCACCTGTCCCGTCATCCGCCCGGCGACCTGGACGCCCGGCCGCGCGTCGGGTGTGTCGCCGAGCGAAGCGCTCGTGATGCGCAGCATCTCGCCGCCCTGCCGCCGGAGCGCCGCGAAGTACTTCTGCCGGTCGAGAACGTGCTGTCGGGCGATCGTCTTCAGCCAGTTGAAGCCCTCGGCATCGGTGCGCAGCTCGAACCCCTCGAGCTGCGACAACGCGCGCGCGTGGATGCCCGCGACGACGTCGTCCACCGACTCGCGCTTCAACAGACCGCGCGCCTCGCGCTCCACCCACTTCCCGAGTTGATCGCGGGTGCGATCGAGGAACCGCGCGAACCCCTCGGTCTTCGGATCGGTCGCCATGGCGCTGCATTAAAGAGGATGGCGCGGCGGATCGTTCGCGCGATCCGGGCGCACCCCCGCGTCTCGTCGCCGCGGACGCGTTGTCAGCCGACCGACGGCTTTCTACCGTGGCGCACTTCCTGGAGAACACGATGGCATCGCTGCTCGTCGCCGCCGCACTGCTCTGTCTCGCCGCCGACCCCGCGCCCCTCGCGCCCGCGGCGGGCGAAGCGAAACCCGTCCGCGTCGGTTCCGGCGCGCACACCTATGAATGGGTGCACGACTGGATGAAGCTGCCCGCGGGGATGAAGCTCGGGAACACGCACGGCTGCATCGTCTTCGACTCGGCGAACAACGTGTACTTCAACACCGACACCGAGAACTCGGTGATGGTGTTCGCCCCGGACGGGACCTTCGTGCGCGGCTTCGGGAAGGACTGGGCCGGCGGCCTGCACGGGATGGCGCTCGTCAAGGAGAGCGACGGCGAGTTCCTCTACCTCTGCCACACGCAGCTCGGCCGCGTGATGAAGACGACGCTCACCGGCGACGTCGTGTGGTCGTTCGGCTGCCCGATGGAGTCGCACCGCTACGAGAACGCCGGGCAGTTCCATCCGACCAGCGTCGCCGTCGCGCCCGACGGCCGCGTGTTCGTCGGCGACGGTTACGGGAAGTCGTGGGTGCACCTGTTCGATGCGCACCAGAAGTACGTGCGCTCGTTCGGCGGCCCCGGCGAGGAGCCCGGGCAGATGCACTCACCGCACGGCATCTGGATGGACACGCGCGGCGCGACGCCGCAGCTCGTCGTCGCCGACCGCGAGAACCATCGCCTGCAGACATTCGACCTCGAGGGGAACCTCCTGCGCGTGATCGGCGGCGACCTGCGGCGGCCGTCGAACTTCGGCCAGCGCGGAAGCGAGCTCGCGATCGCGGACCTCGAAGGGCGCGTGACCATCGTCGACCAGGACTGGAACGTCGTCCTTCACCTCTGCGATCAGCCCGATCCGAAGCTGCGCGCGCAGAACGGCGTCCCCCACGATCTCTGGAAGGACGGCGAGTTCATCTCGCCCCACTGCGCGCGCTGGGACCAGAACGGCGACCTGTACGTGATGGATTGGAACTTCGAAGGACGCGTCAGCAAGCTCGTCCACGTCACGCCGTGATTCGCGTCGATCGCTAGCGCTTCGTTTCCCCGGCTCCGGCTCCGCCCGCGTCCGCCGCACTCTTCGACAGCGCCTCGAGGAACGCGACAAGGTCGCGCTTCTCCTGCTCGGTGAAATCGATCGGCTCGATGCGCGGGTCGAGGTGTTCGTTCTTCCCGCCGCCGCGCGCATAGAACTCGACGACGTCCGTCAAGGTCGCGAGGCTCCCGTCGTGCATGTACGGCGCGGTGAACGCGAGCCCGCGCAACGTCGGAGTCTTCCACTTCCCGGTGTCCGCCGGATCGCCCGTCACCTTGGCGCGACCCAGGTCGGCCGCGTGCGCCGCGTCTCCCGCGCCCGTGTTGTGGAAGTCCTCGTCCGAAAAGTTCGGGCCCGAGTGGCAGCGCCAGCACTTCCCCTTGCTCTCGTAGGTCCACACGCCCGCGCGCTCCGATTCGGTCAACGCCGAGTAGACGCTGCTCGCGCGGAAGCGATCGATCGGGCTGTCGCCGATCACGAGGCGCCGCTCGAACGACTCGAGCGCGGCGCCGAGCCGCTCGCGAGTCGGCGGGCCGCCGAACGCGTGCGAGAACTCCTCCGCGTACCGCGCGTCCGCCGCGAGCCGCGCGACCGCGTCGTCGACGGCGAGGTCCATTTCGATCGGGTTCGCAATCGGATCGAGC
>CAZBOK010000440.1:0-3789 GCA_964493525.1 uncultured Phycisphaeraceae bacterium
CCTTCTCCGACGGCGGGCGCTTCGCCGACCCGGACGCGGCGATCGAGCACGCGCTCGCCCTCGAGGCGGCGGGCGCCGATCTGATCGACGTCGGCGCGGAGTCGACGCGCCCCGGCGCTCCGCCCGTGTCGTCCGAAGACGAGTGGGCGCGGATGCAGCCGGTCTTGCGGGTGCTCGGCGCACGGCTGCGCGTCCCGATCTCCGTCGACACCATGAAGTCGGAGGTCGCGGAGCGGGCGATCGACCTCGGCGCGGCGATCGTGAACGACGTGTCGGGCCTCGAACGCGACCCGCGGATGGTCGATGTCGTCGCTCGCTCCGGCGCCGCGATCATCGTCAGTCACGCGCCGGGTTCTGCCGCGACGCTGCATGAGTTTCCGCGCTACGATGACGTCGTTGCCGACGTATGCCGTTCCCTTCGCGAGCGACTTCTCCGAGCGGTGGCGGCGGGAGTGGACGAAGAGCGCGTGGTGCTCGACCCCGGCATCGGGTTCGGCAAACGGCTCGAGGACAACCTCGACCTGCTCGCGCGAGTGGAGGAGCTGAAGTCGATCGGCCGGCCGTTGCTCCTCGGATGTTCCCGGAAGTCGTTCCTCGGAAGGATCACCGCGAGCCGTGCGGGAACCGAGAGCCGCCCCGACGCGCGCTCGGCCGCGACCGCGGCGACGACGGCGCTCGCGGCGATCCGCGGGGTCGGGATGGTGCGGGTTCATGACGTGACCGAGACGCTGGACGTCTTGAAGGTGCTGGACGCGATCGATGGTCGAAATCGGCTGGCGTGACGCGCTCGAGATCCTGATCTTCTGGTTCGGGATCTACGGCATCCTCCGGTTCCTCTCGGGAACGCGCGGCCTCGGCATCCTGAAGGGCGGGTTCGGAGTCGTCGTCGCGCTGTACGTGGTGAGCAAGGCGCTCGAGACGCAGCTCGGCATCACGCTGCCGCGCTTCAACTACCTGATCGAGAGCCTCGTCACCGTCGCGTTGATCGCGTTCGTGATCATCTTCCAGCCGGAGCTGCGGCGCGGACTGACGCGCCTCGGCGAGAAACCGTTCGCGTGGTTCGGCACGCGCGTCATGTCGCAGACCGTGTCGCCGATCGTCGAAGCCGCGGGCCGTCTGTCGAAGCGCCGCATCGGCGCGCTGATCGTGCTCGAGCGCGGCGTCGGCATCGGGACGATCGTCGAGAACGGCGTGCCGGTGAACGCGGAAGTCACCGCGACGATGCTGGAGTCGATCTTCTATCCGAACGCTCCGCTGCACGACGGCGCCGCGGTGATCCGCGGCGACCGCATCGTCGCCGCCTGCTGCCTGCTGCCGCTCTCCGACTCGCCGGTCCTCGGCCCCGAAGTCGGCACGCGGCACCGCGCCGCGACCGGACTCTCGGAGGAGACCGACTGCCTGTGCATCGTCGTCTCCGAGCACACCGGCCGCATCTCGATCGCGCATCACGGCGTCCTGCGCCCGGTGCGCGACACGCGCGAGCTCGAGGAGTGGATCGGCCGCATCCTCGGCGGCGCCGAGCTCGATCCGCCGACGTCGTCGCCCGCCACGGTGTTCGCGTCGAAGACGTCGATCTTCCGGCGGTCCGAGGTCGAGTCGGGACTCGAGAAGACCCGGCTTGCGTCGATGAGCCCGGCGACTCCCGTCCCGTCGGATCCCGCGGCGCGCACCGCCGGCGCTGCGGCCAAGGACGAACCGGGCTCCGGCGGGCACAAGCGAGCGGCGGGGGGCGACGGATGACCGCCGCAACCAGAACGATCCACCGCTTCTTCACGGGGATCGCCCGCGACAAGAGCCGCGTGTTCGGCTCCGGGATCGCCGCGCTCGTGCTCTGGTACCTGATCGGGCAGAAGGTGCTCGAGACGCGCGACTTCAACCTCCCGATCCACGCCGTCGGTCCGCTCGATCGCGAACCGGAAGGCGACGGGCTGATCGTGCGCGTGCCGCAGCACCTCGCGTTCGTGGTCGCTGCACCGCCGTCGGTGACGGTGAGCGTCACCGGTCCGGCGGAGGATCTCGCGCGGCTCGAGAGCCGGTTGCGCGGGTCGTTCGACGTGCCGCCCGAGTTCTGCGGGACGGACTCCGAGCGCACCGTCCGCTTCGATGTGACCCGCGCCTTCTCCTTCCCGCGCATGAACTCCATCCCGAGCCTCGACTTCGCGAAGCCGGTGGACGTGGAGCTGACGTGCGCGCGTCGCGCCGAGCGCGCCGTCACGCTCAACAAGGACAATCTCGAGTTCGATCCCGCGAGCACGCGCACCGACGTCGACGTCGAATTCGAGCCCGCGTTCGTCTCGGTCTCCGGCCCCGCCGACGAGGTCACGCGGCTCGAGAAGGAACCCTCGCGATTGAAGCTGGCGACCGTGAACAAGGAGTTCGTCACCGCGGCGTCGAGCGGGAAGCGCGGGCTGCCGGTCGACATCGCGTGGCTGGTCGGATCGAACGGGATCATCGGCGCCGGCGCGTCCGGCGGCCCGGGCAGCGCGACCCGCACGGGCGAGGTCGGACGCACCGGGCTCGTCGTGAACGGCGGGAAGCCGGTGCAGGTGACGTTCCATCGCCGTCGCGTCGAGCACACGGTCGTCCTCGACAACGTGGAGATCGCGCCGCTGATCCCGGCCGCGGCCTGGCGCGAGGGCGCCAACCGCGCGGACCCCGTGCATCTGAAGGAGAAGACCGCGCGGGTGACGCTGCGGCTGCCGGAGTCGGACTTCACGAACGAGTTCGGCGGTGACGACATGCAGGTGCGCCGGCAGCTCGCGTTGTTCGTGAACCTGCGCGACCTCGTCCCGCCCAAGGTCGCCGACCGGTTGAAGGTGCGCGACGAAGGCCTCCCCGAGGGCGCGACGATCGTGTCGATCGTTCCCGACACCGTCGACGTCGAATGGAACCTCTCCGACTCGGGAACCCATCCCCCGGAGAAACAGTGACGGCGTCCGGTCCGCGTTGGTTCGGCACCGACGGTCTGCGCGGCACGGCGAACGTCGGGCCGCTCGCGCCGGAGCGCGTGCTCGCGCTCGGCCGCGCCCTCGGCCGCCTCGCGCGCGCGCGTACGCCCGCCGGTTCGCCGCCGCGGCTCGTCGTCGCGCGCGATCCACGCCGCAGCTCGCCGCTGCTCGAGTCGGCGTTGGTCGCCGGCGCCGCGTCGGAGGGCGTCGAGGTCGTCACGCTCGGCGTGCTGCCGACGCCGGCGTTCGCGCTGCTCCTCCCCGGCTCGGGCGCCGCGCTCGGCGCGATGATCACCGCGTCCCACAATCCGATGCCGGACAACGGCATCAAGGTGCTCGGCGCGAACGGTCGCAAGCTCGACGACGCGATCGAAGCGCGGCTCGAGAACGACATGGACGCGCCCGCTCCGGGCGACCCGCCGACGGGCAAATCGGTCGGCACGATCCACGCCGCCGCCGACGCGGTCGAGCGCTTCGTCGCGGCGCTCGCGGCGCGCCTGCCGGGGCTCGACCTGAAGGGCAGCGTGATCCTGGTCGATGCCGCGAACGGCGCCGCGTCGGTCACCGCACCGCTCGTGCTGCGCCGCTTCGGCGCGACGGTCATCGAGACGAACGCGTCCCCGGACGGCGACAACATCAACGTCGACTGCGGCGCGGTGCATCCGGAGGCGATGGCGCGCGCGACGCGGACAGCCGGCGCGCACTTCGGAGTCGCGCTCGACGGCGACGCCGACCGAGCGATCTGCGCCGGCTCCGACGGATCGCTGCAGGACGGCGACCGCCTGCTGTTCGCGCTCGCGATCGATCGGAAGTCGCGCGGCGCGCTGCCCGGCGATGCGAT
>CAZBOK010000441.1:0-3786 GCA_964493525.1 uncultured Phycisphaeraceae bacterium
GCATCGAGATCGAGCGCGAACAGCTCGGGGCGGAAGGTGCGCGCGACTTCGGCCGCGGCATCGGCGCGCTCGGCGACGCGGCGCGCGACGCCGGACAAGCGGTCGAGGACCGCCGCGCGATCGGGCCGCGCGAGGAGCGCGGGCGCGGCGGACGGCACGCCACGGGCGACGATGCCGAGGAGCTGCGCGATCGCGGGGGCCGCGGCGAGCGGCGGCGACGGTGCGACGCCGATGCGCGCGGCGGCGCGGTCGAGCGCGGTCGCGAGCGCGCGCGCCGCGGACTCGAGGGAAGCGAGGTCGGACTCGATCCGCCGCGCGGCGGCCGCGCTCCATTCCGCGATCGCGCAGGCGGCGAACGGATGGTCGGCGGCGCGCGGCAGCTCGCGCGCGGCATCGGCGAGCGCCGCGAGTCGCTCGACGCGATCGCGGTGCGCCGACTCGGTGGTGCCGAGCAGGTCGCGGAACTCCATCGCGACTTCGGGCGCGCCGGCGGCCGCGATCGCGCGCGCGTTGCATTCGAACCACGAGAGCCCGAGCGGGGTCGCCGCGTGCAGCCGGTCGGCGTGCGCCGACAACCGCGCGGCGCCGCGCTCGGCGGCGGCGAGCGTCGCGGCGCGATCGGGCGACGTCGGCGCGACCGGCGCATCGAGCGTGCGAGCGAGCTCGAGCACGACGCTCTTCTTGCTCGCCTTGTTGCTGTGCAGCTCGATGCACGCGTCTGCCAGACCGACCTGCGCGAGGCGCTTCGCGACGACGTCGAGCGCGGCGCGTTTCTCCGCGACGAACAACACGCGCTTGCCGGCGGCGACGGCCTCCGCGATCACGTTCGCGATCGTCTGCGACTTGCCGGTGCCCGGCGGACCCTGCAGCACGAACGTGCGCCCCGCGATCGCCGCGTCGACCGCGACCTCCTGGCTCGAGTCGGCGTCGAGCACGAGCCGCGCGCGCGACGCGGGCCGCGTGCGCTCGAGCTGCTTCGGGTCGAGAAAGCCGCCGCGCGGGAAACGGTCGCCGCGGTCGCCGAGCACGAGGTGGCGCACGAGGTCATTCTCGAGCAGTTGGTCGGCGTGCTCGTGGAGATCGCGCCACAGCAGGAACTTCGTGAACGAGAAGAAGCCGAGCACCGCTTCGTGGCGCACTTCGAAGCGCGGGTCGCGCGCGATGCGGGCGACGGCGTCGGTCATCGCCGCGAGCACGCGCTTCACGTCGACGCCGGCTTCGTCGCGCGGCAGCTCGCGGAGCGCGCCGGCGTCGAGGCCGAACTCGAGGCGGAGCTTCTCGAGCAGCGTGTCGTTCAGGCGCGGGTCGTCGTCCGTCGCGGACAGCTCGAAGCGCAGCGTCGGGCCGCGGCGCGCGAGCCGCACGGGATAGAGGAGGAGCGGTGCGCGGCGCTCGACGAGCGAGTCCGGCTCCTCGAACCAATGCAGCACGCCGAGCGCGAGGTACAGCGTCGACGCGCCCGACTCGTCGATCTCCGTGCGCGCCTGCCGGTGGATCTGCACCAGGCGCGCTTTCAGGTCGTCGGCCGCATGGACCGTCGCGACATGGCCCGCGTCGAGGCGCGCCGCGGTGCGCGCGGGATCGAGCTCGTCGGCTGGCGCCGCGTCGAACGCGACGCTCTTGCGCTGCGCGAGCCGATCCTCGAGCGCCGCGAGATCGAGCGCGCCGAACTCGATCGACTTCGCGCGCGACGGCGTGAAGTGGATCAGCCGATTGCGCAGCGAGAGATCGAGCAGCCGCTCCTTCCAGACGTCGATCCGCGACCGCGCCGATGCGGCGGCGGGCGGGGACGACGACGACGGATTCGCGTTCGACATCGGTTCGATCCGCAAGCGGGACCGAACATCCGAACCGAGCGACGCGAGGCGCGCAATGGCGCGCCGTCCGCGTTCACGGCGCCGTCACGGCAACAGGTTCAGCTCGATGCCGTTCGAGTTGGAGAATCCGGCCGGCACGCCGCCGTCGATCACGAACGACTGCACCGTCAGAGTCACGGGCGCGACGAGGGCGGGGAGCGTGGTCGAGACGGAGAACGCGCCGGTGCCGTCGAGCGGGAACGGACCGTACGGTCCGAACACGGGCGACACGAACAGGCGGCAGCCGTAGCCGGCCGCGAGGTTCGCGCGCGACGTGCCGAGGAACAGGAGCGTGGTCGAACCGGGACGTCCGTTCGTGATCCGCAGCGTCGTGGCGGAACCGCCGTGCGGGGAGAACGCGGTGTTGCGCGCGCTCGGCGTGAGGCCGCCGGTGCCGGGGCAGCCGGTGCCGTAGAACGGGTACGCGAACTGACCGGGCTGCTTCAGCACCTTGATCCGGGTGATCGTGAGCGCGTCGACGTTCGCCGTGACCTTGAAGCCGGAGTAGAGCTGCGCGGGGAGCAGTGCGCTGATCACCTTGTTGCCGTTGCCGCTGATGGGCACGGTGCCGATCGTGTTGCCGTTGCCGTCGAACGCCTGCACCGTCGCTTCGCCGGCGATCGCGTTGCCGCTCATGTCGACCGCGCCGGCCACGTCGAACTCGAAGTCGCCCGCGGCGGCGCCGTCGCAGAAGACGACGACCGATTCGGCGCCCTCGACGAGGCTGCTCGACGAGCCGCCGACGACGCCGAGGCCGACGCCGTTCGTGATGCCGAGCGTCCCGAGCGCCGCCCCGGACTGCGCGTGCGCGACGATGCCGCCGCTCGCGAACCGGTCGGTCGTCGTGGTCGACAGCGTGCGGAAGTCGGTCACCTGGGCGTTGGAGCGCGTCACGGAGAGCGAGGCGACGACATGGTTGTCGACGTTCGCACGCACGCGGAACTTCGTGAACTCGATCGGACCGAACACGCTGCGCAGGTCGTGGTTTCCGGAGCCGTTGATCGCCACGACGCCGAGCGAATTGCCGAAGCGATCCCACGCCTCGACGGTCGCGTCGCCGACGGTGCCGTTGCCGTTCAGGTTTCCCGCGGAGGAAACGAACCAGACCACCTGATCCATCAACGTCCCGCCGAAGTCGAACAGGAGCGCCTCGCTGCCGTCGACCGTGTTGCTGAACGCGCCGCCGACCACGCCGAGGCCGTTCAGGTTGAGCACGTTGACGGTGGCCGGGTTCGCGCCGTCGTCCGCGGTGACCGTCACGCCGTTCGTGCTGAGCGACGCCGTGGTGAACGTGCCGAGGTTCGTGAAGCTGATCGGCTTCGGCGTGACCGCGGCGTTGTAGCTGAGCTGGGAGATGATCTGGTTATCGACGTTCGCGTTGACCTGGAACGCCGAGAGCGGCACGCCGCCGAACAAGAGGCTCAGGTCCTTGTCGCCGGTGTTGTTGATCGCGAGGACTCCGAGCGAGACGCCGTTGCCGTCCCACGCCTCGATCGTCCCGTCGGCCACGGTGCCGTTGCCGTTCAAGTTGCCGCCGCTCGCGACGAAGTAATGCACTCCGACCGCGGGCGCGTTGGTGAACGTGAACCTCAGCGATTCGACTCCATCGAGCGCGGAGCTGAATGCGCCGCCGACCACGCCGAGGCCGTTCAGGTTGAGCACGTTCACGGTCGCCGCGACGCCGCCGGTGAGCGCGGTGACGGTGACCGGCGGCACGGACAACGACGGCGTGGTGAGCGTGCCGAGGTTCGTGAAGCTGACGGTGACCGTGCCCGCGGAGGCGGTCGCGGCCAGAGCGAGCGTGGCGCACGAGGTGAGTGAGGCGAGGAGTCGCACTGGGTGTCTCCGGGTCCCGACGACGAGGGGGCGGGACGATACCAGACGTCGCGCGACACGCGGGTGATCGGGGGCGGGAGGGTGCGCGCGCGCG
>CAZBOK010000442.1:0-3780 GCA_964493525.1 uncultured Phycisphaeraceae bacterium
CTCGCCGCCGACACGGTCGCGGGGTCGCGAACTTCCTCGACCTCTATCGAGGTCTGGCGGATTCATGGACCGTGTTCGATAAATCGCGGCGACCGAGTCCGAACGTGATCGCGCGAAAACCGAGAGGTGCGCCCGATGAAATCATCGACCCGAGTTCGTGGGCGCAATTCACGGCGACCGCACGTGAAGCGTGAACGCCCATCGGATGTCGTCGCGCTCGAAGCCGCGGTGAACCGCGCAGTGCGCGACGCACTCCGCATCCACAAGAAGCTCGGCAATCCGATCGCGGTCTGGGAGAACGGGAAGGTCGTCATCCTGCAGCCGAAGGACATCCCGGTCGACGATTGAGGGGGAGCGAGACTCGGGCCGCGGGGGACGGGCCGCGCGTCGCGGGACCGGACTCGGCCCCAGGCGCGAAGAGTCGCGCGACGGTACATCCCGAGTTCTCGCGCCGGGGGCCGAGCCTCGTTCCCGAGAGGCGAGACCCGCGACCCGGCTCCGCAGGGGCGCGCGATTCCACCGATGGCGCATCGGGAAGCGCTACCGCGCCGCGTCTCCGGCGCTCCGGATCGCACGGATCACGCCCCGCTCGTCGCCCTCCGCGCCTGCCACTTGGCGAAGGCGAACGTCGCCAGCGCGGCGACGGGCCACACGATCAGCGGCGATCCGACTAGTCCGTCGGACAGCCAGTGCGCGCCGCCGAACACGCGCGGCGTGTCGAGCACGAGCACGAGCGGCAGGAGCCAGAGCGCTCGACGTCCCCAGCGGAAGAAGCACATGAAGAACACGGTGAAGAACACCGTGCCGTGGTTGCTCGGGAACGCATGCGTCGAGCTGGTCTTGATGTCGACGCCGTACATCTTCGCGAGGTCGTGATGCTCGTGCGCCTGCCGCAGCAGGATCGCCGGCGCGTCGCGCGTGACGGTCTTCTCGAGCAGGTCGCTCGTCTCGTTGCACACGACCCACACGACGAAGATCAGCGCGCCGAACACGGCGATGTCCTTCCACGCGCGCACGCCGCACGCGCGTGCGAAGGCCACGTAGGCGGCGAAGATCACGAGGACGCACGTCGCCTCGCCGGGCTTGTGGTTGAAGAAGATCAGCGCGCGGTCGAGCGCCTCGTTCTTCCCGACCACCGAGTTGAACGCGCGCGCGAGCGGCAGCTCGATCTCGTTCAGCCGATCGATGCCGACCGCGAACCACGCGATCAGGAAAGCTGCGAACACCACGGCCCAAGCGAGGAGCGCGTTCCGGCACCGCGTCCCGTTCATCGAAGCTCCGCGTTCTGCGTTCAGTTCGCGGGATGGTACCGATCGGCGGCGCGCTTCAACGTGTCGCGAAACTCGATTCGGCCGGCTTCCGTGGGCGCGTAGCCGGGAAAGGTCTCGAGCGTCGTCTCAGTGACGGGATCGAGCATCACGTAGAACGGCTGCGACGCGACGTCCCACTTCTCGGTCTGGAGGCGCGCGTTGAATTCCTTGTCCGCGCCCTTGTCGACCCACAGCTTCGCGCGCACGAACCGCGCGAGCTGCTCGCGCACGTCGGATCGCGGGAAGACGTTTCGCTCCATCGCGCGGCAGTTGTTGCATGCGACGCCGGTGAAGTCGAGGAACAGCGGCTTCTTCTCCGCGATCGCGCGCGCGCGCGCGTCGGCGTAGCTCTCGATGAACGGCAACTCATCGCTCGCGCCGGCGACCGCGCCGCCCGCGCCGACGGCGTGACCGTAGTCGGGCGGCGGCAGCCAGCCCTCGAGCTGATCGCCGAACTTGGTGCCGAAGAAACCGCTCGCGAGGTAGATGGTGAGCGACGCGAACACGAGCGCGGTGACGGCGCGGCCCGGGCCGATGGCGGTCGACTCGTCGTCGTAGCTCATGCGGACTCGACCGAGCAGGTAGAGCGTCGTCACGGCCGCAATGCCGATCCACACCGCGAGGAACAGCGGACGCGTCAGCATCTGCGCGTCCCACACCATGTCGGCGTTGCTGAAGAACTTCATCGCCGCGCCGATCTCGACCAGGCCGAGCGTCGCCTTCACCGCGTTCATCCATCCGCCCGCTTGCGGCAGCGTCGAGAGGAGCGACGGGAACAGCGCGAGGAAGAAGAACGGCAGCGCGAACGTCGCCGAGAACGTGAGCATCCCGAGGATCGGCCAGAGGCGCTCGCCCTGCGCGGCCTGCACCAGCAGCGTGCCGACGAACTGCACGGTGCAGGTGAATGAGGTGAGCGTGAACACGAAGCCCATCAGGAGCACCGCGCCGACGCCGGTCTGCTTCTGCTGCGCTTCCGCGGCGCGGCTCACCAGGAACTGCGGCATGCGGATCTCGAACGCGCCGAGCAGCGAGAGCCCGAACAGCACGAACATTCCGGCGAGCGCGAGGTTCACCCACGGGTTCGTCGCGAGCGCGTTCGCGATCTGCGGGCCGGCGAACGCCGCGGCAACGACGCCGAGGATCGTGAACGTGGCGATGATGCCAACGCAGTAGATCGTCGCGAGGGAGATCGCGCGGGCGCGGCTGCCGCCCGCCTGCTTGCTGAACACCGACACGGTGATCGGGATCATCGGGAAGACGCACGGCATCAACAGCGCGAGGAGTGCTGCGCCGATCGCGGAGAGGAGGAATGAGCCGATCGATGGCCGCGCCGTCGTCGAGCTGGCGACGATCGGCGGCTCCGTGCGCGAGCCCGCGGCCGCCGGCGCGCCGGCGAGGATCGTCACGCTCAAGTCGAACGGCAGCGCGATGTCCTCGCAGGTGCGATCGTCGCACGCCGAGCCGAGGAACTTCCCGCGCAGGGCGACCGTCTCGCCGGGCTTGGCGTCGGCCGGGACGCGCAAGCGTTGCTCGAGCACGAGTCGGCCGGACTCGAAGACGCGCACCGGAGTGCCGAGGGCGGGATCGAGGATCTCGTGCGGCGAGGGGAACACGAGCGCGCCGTCCTTCGCGAACCGCGAGTTCGCCTCGATCTGGATCGACGCCGGACGCCCGCCGCCTTCGGGCGGCGAATCGGGTGCATAGAGGTGGTAGGTCGGATGCACTTCGATCTGCAGCTTCAGCGTCACCGCGTCGCCGGCCGCCGCGCGGTCGAGCGCGACGCTCGCGCCCATCGTCACCCGCGCTTCCGCGGCCGGCGCCGTGCGCTTCGCCGGCGACTCGGCGACCGCGACCGTGGGAGTGGTCGGCGTCGTCGGGGCGGGCGCCGCGATCGTGACCGACGTCTCGAACGGCAGCGACACCGGCAGGCACGAGCTCGCATCGCACGCCTGGCCGTCGAGCGTCCCTTTCACGGCGATCACGTCGCCCGCCTTGGCGTCGGCGGGCAGCCGCAGCGCCTGCGTGAACTGCACGGCGCCGTGGAAGATCCGCGAGGGCTCGTCCCAACCCTCCTCGCGCTCCACGATCGGCGCCGGGAACACGAGCGCGCCTTCGAGCACGGCTCGCGAGCCGTCCGCGAGCTTCACGGTCGACGGGATCCCGTTCGGAGAGTCCGGGGAATAGAGGTGGTAGGACGGCTTCACGTCGATCGCGAGCTGCAGCGTCACGACGCCGCCGGGCGGCGCGGTTTTCGGCTCGACGCTCGACTTCAGCGAGACGCGCGGAGGCGCCGGCGCCGCGGCGAAAGAAAGAACGGTTGCGGTCAAGAACGCGACAGCCGCCGCCGAAAAGAACGAGAAGCGCGACATCGATGGTTTCCGTTGCCGGAGAGCGCGGCGATCATACGCAGCGCCGGAGTACCGGTGCCGGACTCCGATGCGCCGTTTCCGTGATAGATTTCGCCCCGACA
>CAZBOK010000443.1:0-3780 GCA_964493525.1 uncultured Phycisphaeraceae bacterium
AGCGCCCGCCGTCGGAGAAGGAATCGGGCGTGACGTTCACGATCGCCATCACGCGCGGTCGTCCGCCGAACTCGAGCGTCCCGCGGCGGTGCGGAACGGAGAACTCCGATCGGAAGCGGTTGGCGACCGCGTGCGCGATGGCCGCCGCGACGACGCGGAACCCCGCCGGCGCGTGGGTCGCGTCGCCGGGCCCCGCCGGCGCCGCGAGCAGTTGGAAGCGGTCGAGCGCGGCGGCGAGACCGAGCACGCCGTGCTTCGCGCGCGCGTCGTCGACGAAGAAGCCGCGCGCGCGGAACTCGGCGACGATCCGATCGCGATCGACCGGGCCGACGGACTCCACCTCGACGGCGATCGGCAGGAGCGTCGCGAGCGGGTCGTACAAGGCGGAGCGGAACCGGGCGAAGCCCTCGAACCCGGCGCGCGTGCCGGCGGTGACTCGCGGGTTGTGGACCAGCTCCGATTCGATCATCCGCGCGGATCCTATCGGTGCGGGCGTTCCGCGACGAACACCGCGCCGAACGGCGTCGTCACGTAGCCGGCGCGATCGAGCGCGACCGCGACGACGGGATCCGGCGGCGAGACGAGCCAGATCTGCCGGCCCGCGTCGAGCGCGGCGCGGAAGCGCGTCCACGCGGCGGCCGTCGTGTCGGCGTCCATCTCGCCGCTCAGTTGGCGATCCTCGAAGAACGCGGTCGAGGAGCGCGGGCGGCCGAGGTAGTGGTCGAACAGCACGCAGCGCGACCAACGGCCGTACGCCGCGGCGTCCGGCGTCGCGCGCGCGGCGGCGAGCTCGATCAGGTCGCGGTACTTCGTCGCGCGCCGCTCTTTCTGCTCGAGGTCGAGGATCATGCCGCGCCCTGCCCACGCGAGCGCGAGCAGGAACAACGCGAGCACGGCGGCGACCGCGATCTTCCGGCCGCGCGCGAGGTCGAGCGCCTGGTCGAGGCCGACCGCGGCGACGACGGCGAGGAGCGCCCACGTCGGCAACTGCGCCGGGACGTCGCCGAACCGCTCACCGATGAAGAACGTCACGACCCACAGCGTGGCGACCATCAGCACGAACCGCCGCACCGCGACGGAACTCCGCGCGCGCCACAACGCGAGCAGCACGAACGGGAGGAACGCGCGCGCGCCGTCGATCTCGGTCTTCTCCTTCCAGATGCGCTCGACCAGCGTGAGCGAGCGACCGGCGGCGGTCATCAGCCCACGGTCGCCGAGCAGCCAGTCGTGGAACGACGGCACGACGGACGCCGCGATGATCGCGCCGGTGACGCCCGCGATGACCAGCACGGTCTTCACGCTCCGCGTGAGCCACAGGAGCGCCGGGCCGGACAGCACCGTGCTCGGCGTCACCAGCGTCGCGGCGCCGAGCGCGACGCTCGCGGCGATCGGCCGCTCGCGCCCGCCGGCGATGCCGCGCACGAGGAAGAGGATCGCGACCAGGAAGCACGTGACCTGCGGTCCGTAGACCTCGGTGAAGATCGCGTCCTCTGCGAACTCGGGAATCACGACCAGGACCGCGGCCGCGGCGAGCGACGGCACGATGCGACGCGTGAGCGCGTGCGCGATCGCGAACGCGAGGACGGCGCTCGTCGCGCCGCACACCGTGCTGAGGAAGTTCAACTCGCGGTCGGTGATCCCGTGCGGCGACGGCCAGACGCTGGTGAACGCGATGCCGAGCAGGAAGTACCCGCGATGGATCGTGATCGTGTCGAGCGCGCGGTGAGCGATGCGCGTCTGGTAGTCGACGGCGTCACCGTTCGAGAAGGCGTCCGGCACGAACGGGGCGAACAGCGCGAACGTCGCGAACCACACGACGAATCCCGCGGCGATCACGCGCGACCGATCGGACATTGCCGGATCGTAGCGGCGGCGGGTGCACCGACGCGCGTGCCTTGCGCGAACGCCGCTCCGCGGATCTCATCTCCCTCCACTCGATGCGCTTCCGCTTCCACTCCCCCGAGTTCGACTCCGAGCCCGTCGTCTCGATCGACGGCGTCTGCCCGACCGGGCCGAACTTCAGTCATTGGCCGGGCAACCGGACGCCGACGGATCTGAAGCGCGATCTCTCCACCGGCATCGCGCTCGCCGTCGCGGAGCGCGTCGTCGCGGATCCGCGCGAGCGCGAGCGGCTGTTCTCCGGCATCGAGATCGTCTCGAACAACCACATCGACACCGACGGCATCCTGTCGGCGTTCGCGTTCCTCGATCCGCGCCGCGCGCTCCTGCACCGCGACGTGCTGATCGCCGCGGCCACGACCGGCGACTTCCAGGTGTTCACCACGCGCGCCGGGCTCGCGATCGAGTTGACGCTGACCGACCTCGTCGATCCGAGCCACCCGAGCGCGCACGAATGGCGCGAGCTGCCCGAGCGGGAGAAACGCCAGCGCCAGTACGAGCTCGCGCTCGACCTCCTGCCGCGGCTGCTCGAGCATCCGTTCGCCTGCCTCGATCGAGTCGGGCGCGACTTCGAGCGCATCGTCGCCGACGTCGAGCTCGCGCGCACGAGCGCGGTGCGCGTGACGCGCGACGACGAGCTCGCGTTCGCCGTCGTCGAGCCGCCGCGCGACATCGATCGCGTCGCGATCAACACCGCGGCGGGTGACGCGGTGCGCGTGCTCACGATCACCGCGGACGGCGACGGCCGGCGCTACCGCTACCACGACCGCATCGAGAGCTGGTTCGACATCGTGAGCCGCGTCGTCCCCGCGCGAGTGCCGCTCAGCTCGCTCGCGGCGCGCCTCGACGGGCTCGAATCCTCCGCGGACGGATCGCACTGGCTCCACCACTCCGAGTTGGAGCCGGTCCCCGAGTGCTGGTTCGGCAGCGCCGGCGGCGGGCCGCGGTTCGGGCCGACCGTCTCCGGCACGCTCGCGCGCAGCCGCCTCGAGCCGCGCGTCGTCACGACCGCGGTGCGCCACCATCTCGAGGACGGTCATTCGCCGCTGCTCTCGAACCGCCGCTGCCCGTGACCGGGACGGGCCCGCGAAGTAATCCCGACGATCTCGTTAATGCCCGCCGGTCCCCGCCGTCTCCTCTTGCCGGAACGAGCATGGCGCAAGCCGCGATGTCCACACTCGACGCCGATCGACCGCTCGTCATCGCGGCACAAGGCGGCGACACCGCGGCCTTCGCCGAACTCGTGAAGCGGCATTCGCGCGCCTGTTTCCGACTCGCGGCGAAGACGCTCGGCAACGCGGAAGACGCGGAGGACGTGGTGCAGGAGACCTTCACTCGCGTGTACCAGTCCTTGCCGCGGTTCCGCGGCGACGCGAGCTTCCTCACCTGGGCGCTCCGCATCACGCACCATCTCGCGCACGATCACCTGCGCGGCCGGCGCCGGCGCTCCGCGGCGATCGAACCCGCCGTCGAGGCGCCGCAGGAAGCACCCGATCGAGCGGCCGGTCCCGCTCGCGAGTCGGCGGCGCGCGACGACGCCGCGGCGTTGCGGATCGCGCTCGATCTCCTGCCGGTGCGCCAGAAGACGGCGCTCTTCCTCAAGGTGTGGGAAGGACTGCCGTACACCGAGATCGCGCGCGTCCTCGGCACGACCGTCGGCGCCGCGCGCGTCTACCTCTCGTTGGCGCGCCGCGAGCTGCGGCGGCGACTCGCGCGGCTCTGGTCGGACGATCGGAGGGACGCGTGAGCGGCGCGCGTCCGCGTCCCCCGCGCCCCGACGGTTGCCGCGCCGGGCGGCGCACGTTGGTCGCCGCGATCGATCAGGAGCTGTCCGCGGTCGAACGGCTCGCGTTCGAGCGGCACGTCGAGGATTGCGACACG
>CAZBOK010000444.1:0-3764 GCA_964493525.1 uncultured Phycisphaeraceae bacterium
GGCACGGGCGGCCCCGGCACGGGCGGCCCCGGAACCGGCCCCACGACTCCCGGCGGCGGACGCGGCCCGACGACCCCCGGCGGCGGCGGCCCGCAAGGACCCGGCGGCGGCACCGGCACGGCGCGCGGTCCGGTGACCGGCGGCGGCCACGGCGGTGGTGGCAAGAAGAACGCCGGTGGCGGCGGCGAAGGATTCGAGCAGTGGCAGTTCTGGTGGGAGAACAACAAGGACTCGTACCTGAACCTGAAGGCGCGTCTCGCCGGTGGCGTGGTCCGCTCGCAAGGCGGCGCCGCGTTCATCAAGGGCAAGGGCAAGGCCGAGGACGTCGAGACCGGCTACCGCCCGTCGTGGGACGAGACCGCGAATCAGATCATCCCGGTGCTGAAGGAAGTCCTCACGGAGGACGACGCCGACATCGTCGACTCGGCAGTGCTCGCGCTCGGTCGCGTCACGCCGGTCGATCAGTCCGCGCTGGTGATCGAGGACGTCAAGAAGGTCCTCGGCAACAAGAACGAGACGCCGCAGCAGTCCGCGCTGTTGTCGCTCGGGTTGCTGGGCTCCAAGGACGCGGTGCCGTCCCTCATCGAGGTGATGAAGGACTCGCCCGACGGTCGCAAGCTGACGAACTCGAACGGTGAGATCCACGAACTGCAGCGTTCGTTCGCGGCGATCTCGCTCGGTTTCATCGGCCAGAAGGAAACGATCCCCGCGCTCCTCGACATCGTCCACAAAGAGAAGGACACCGAGATCGGGATCAAGTCTTCCGCGATCCTCGCGCTTGGTCTGTTCCAGGATGGCAAGGATGAGGTCGTCAAGGAGCTCGTGAAGATGCTCGACGACGACAAGCTCGACCCGACGATCCAGGCGCAGATCCCGATCACGCTTGGCCGTCTCGGCGAGCCCGCGGCCGTTGCGCTGCAGAGCATCCACAAGCTCGTGCAGGGCAAGAAGACGGATCATCGCGTCCGTCAGTCCGCCGTGATCGCGCTCGGCAAGCTCGCGACTCCGCAGGACAAGGAGGTCATCGAGACGCTTCAGGGTTACGTCGAAGACGGCGAAGACGAGCAGACCCGCCATTTCTCGCTGATTGCGCTCTCTTACATCGGCGGCAAGGCGGCGAAGGATCCGGACGCAAACGCTGAGGCGCTGACGGGCATCACGAACTTCCTGACGAAGGAGCTGACCGGCCAATCGCGCAGCAAGAAGATCACTCACCGTCCGTGGGCGGGCATGGCGCTCGCACTGATCGGCCGCGAGTTCAGCGAGACGGCCCAGGACCGGCTCTCGATCATTACGAAGCTCAGCGACGCGTTCGATGAGGAGAAGAACCCGTCCTATCAGTCGGCCTATGCGGTCGGCCTGGGACTTCTCAATGCGAAGGCGGCCGGAGCGAAGATCTTCAAGGTGATGACTGACACGAATGACGCGAACCTGAAGGGCTACTGCGCCGTGGCGCTCGGCATGGTCCGCTATGTCGAAGCCAAGGACAGTCTCCGCAAGCTCGTGCTCGATGACCGCGATCCGAAGATGCGCCTCCAGATGGCGACTGCTCTCGGATTGATGGGCGACACCGAAGTCGTGAAGACCCTGGTCGACAGCTTGAAGAGCGCGAAAACCCTCGGCGTGATCTCGTCGATCGCGAAAGCGCTCGGCTTGATCGGCGATCGCAGCGCGATCGAGCCGCTCCAGGGCATCATCCGCGACAAGAAGGCGCCGGGCTTGGCGCGTGGCTTCGGCTGCGTGGCGCTCGGGCTCATCGCCGAGAAGACCGACCTGCCGTGGAACGCGCCGCTCTCTCGCGACGCGAACTACCGCACGGTTGTCGGCGCGCAGTACGAGATCCTCGACATCCTCTGATCGCGGATCGGTTCTGAAGCACGCGCGGGGCCTCGTCCGACGGACGGGGCCCCGCGTTTGATTTGCACCCGACACCGCTCAGTTGCGGGTCGACCGTGTCGTGAAAACAGCCGCGGCGAACAGGGCGACGAGGGCGGCGACGATTCCCGAAAGATCGCGTCGCACCCTTTTCTCTGCGCTCGCGACCGTGAGGATCGAGTCGATCTCGCGCTCGACCCGAACGAGTTCGTCTTCCGCGACTGTGCTGCCGGCCGGCCGCGGATCCAGTCCGCGGCTGATCCCGATACTGCGCTGATATTCCGAGGCCGCGGCGCGCAGATCCCCCTCGAGTTCGTGGATGACGCCCAATTCCAGGGCGGCGTACCAATGAGGCCCGTGCGTGCGTTCCGCGGTCTCGAACACGGCTCGCGCGCGATCGAGCCGGGTTCCCTCGCGCACGAGTGCGAACCCCAACGCGAATTGCGCCGAGCGGTCGTCGGGATGTTCTGCGAGCCGGCGTTCGCATTCCTCGATCGATCCCGCGGCCGCAGGGCTCGCGGCCTGTGCGGACCACGTGGATGCGAGCACGCCGAGCAGGAACGCGGTCGGGATCATCGCGAGTTCGCAGGATTCGCAGCGAGGCCGAGTCGCGCCGCACGCTCGGCGAGATCTCGGTCACACCGAAGCTCGATGTCCGAACGATCGTCCGTCAGCACGCGATCGCTCGTCCGTGAGTCGCGAACCGTCCACGCGCCGGGCCGAGAAACCGACGCGGCAAGCTCGGCCAGGATCGGCGGGGCGGAACGGATGAGATCCTCCGGTTCCGGCAATGCGCGATCCCGCGTTGCAGTCAGTACGAAGTTCCGTTCGTTCGCGACCTTCAGCAGGCCGACAGTGCCGAACGCGGCGGCGCACGTCGCCGTGATCGCTTCGATCGACGCGTCGCGCGTCGAAAATCCGCTCAGGTTTGCGGCGAGAATCCCGCCGTTGACGAGGCGTGCCCGCACCGCCCGGAAAAACTCGACGGAGCAGGTCTGGAACGGGACATAAACCTGCTGCGCGTACACGTCGACGATCACGAGGTCGAATTCCGCACGCGAACACTCGACGTAGGAACGCGCGTCAATGTCGGTCAGAAGGTGGATCCGGTCGGAGGACGGCAACTCGAACCATCGCGGGCCGAGTGCGGCGACACACGGATCGATTTCAACGCCCGTGATCTCGAGATCCGCCGACTCGCCGAAGATCGCGAGCATCTCACGCGCGATGGTCCCCGCCGCGAACCCGAGGATCAGAACCCGCGTCGGGCCGCCGGCCGAGCGCGCGACGAGGGGTACGAAGAAGTTGTAATGATCGAAGTAGGAGCCGCCGGTGAGCGTCGATCCCTTGATCGTCATCGAGTGGAAGGAATCGAGCCCCTCGTCGAGCTTCAGGATCACGCGCGATCCGTCATCTTCGACTCGTCCGTATTGATACTTCGACTCGAACTCCTCCCGGACGGCTCCCGCGACGCCGGGATGTCCGACCGAACGCTCACAGATCGCGCTCGCCACGCCGAGGCCCGAAGCGCTGAAGAGCGCTGCCAGCGCGAGCGATCGTCCCCGTGGACGACGAACGGCGACGACGAGCGCTGCGATGGCGAGCAGCGCTGCCATGGCGAAGCACGTGGCACGCGAGCCGATCGTCGGGATCGACGCATAGACGGGGACGAAGGTCCCGACGAGGCTCCCCAGTGTTCCGCTCGCCGAAACCAATCCGGCCGCGCGCCCCACCGAGCGGCCGGCGGCGGCAAACCGAATGAGGATCGGAGCCACCGCTCCAAGAACCGCGAGCGCCGGGGCGAGCGCGATGAGCGCGCAAAGAAGCGAAGCGCGCGCGAGCAACCGATAACCGCTCGCCAGCTCCAGGTCCGTCGGCAGGTAGTGGCT
>CAZBOK010000445.1:0-3762 GCA_964493525.1 uncultured Phycisphaeraceae bacterium
CTACGTCTTCCGAACGGATCGCCCCACGCGTCGAACCAGCGCAGGACCGCGAACAGGACGACGGCGAACGATCCGATCGCGAGGCAGACGCGCCGCCGGCGCCCGGCGTCGGCGGTCATCACCGCGCCGAATGCGTAACCGCACGCCATCACGCCGACCCACGGCACCAGCGCAAACAAGACGACCAGCGCAGGCCCGTGCTCTCCGAGCTGCACCGGCCCGGTGCGGAACCCGAAATAGAGGAGGCTCCACGACCACGACCACGCACTCGCTCCCGCGCGCTGCGCCAGTTCCGCGAAGCGCGCGTCGAACAGCTCCGGGCCGACCACGAGCAGCAGGCCGAGCGTCACGATCGCGGCGAGCGGCAACCGCACGATCGCCGCGAGCGCGATCATGCTCCAGCCGAGCGCCCAGAGCACTCCGGCGAGGAGGTAATGCTGCCAGTCGAAGTTGAACGTCCACGCGAAGCGCATGACCGTCAGCTCGAGGACGACGAGCAGCGCGCCGCGGGACGCGAGATATCGCGCGAGCGCGCCGCGTGTTTCCTCGCGCCGCCCGCGCAAGAACGCGCTGGTCCCGGAGAGGAAGAAGAACGCCGGGGCGCAGAAGTGCGTCACCCATCGCGTGAAGAAGATCCCCGCCGTCGGACCTCCCGCGGGGAGGCCGGAGAAGACGCGGACGTGATCGACGGCCATGAGCACGATCGCGAGGCCGCGCAGCACGTCGATCGAGACGAGCCGCGTGGCCGCCGGGCGCGGGATGTCCGAACGAGGATCCTCGATCACGCCGCCTCCCGTTCGCGCCGCGCTCACTTCGCGCCGAGCTTCGGCCCCTTCAGGATGAACAGCCGGCCGCACTGCGCGCCGACGACCGCGCTCCACGCCGACGTGACGAGGTAGTCGATCGCGCCGTCGCCGTCGACGTCGCCGATCCCGCACGCATCGAAGCCGAGCGTGTCGCCCTGCTGCTTGCAGGTCCACGTCGCGAGCACGTCGCCGTCGTCACCCGAGAACAGCCGGATCTTGCCCGCGGAAGGCGCGGCCTCGGAGTTCTGCCAGGCGCCGACGCACAGATCGGCCCGTCCGTCGCCGTTCACGTCGCCGCAGTCGGAAATCGACGTGCCGAGTCCTTCGCCGCCGTTTCCATCGAGCGTGATCAGCGGCTCGCCGTCCTTGCCGGACAACACCCAGCAGCGGCCGGAGCCGGCGCCGCGCGTCGCGCGGCCGAAGTCGGACGCGAACACGTCGATGACGCCGTCCTGATCGACGTCACCGAGCGCGGAGACGAAGAACTGCCCGAGCGTCACCGAGCCCGCGTCGCCCTCGAGCGCGAACAGCTCGTCCGCATGATCGCGATGGAGCGCGATCACGGCGACGCGCGCGAGATTGCCGTTGCCCGAGCCGGTCGCGCCGACCAGGAGCCGCGGTGGACGCGATTGCTCGTCGACCTCGAGCGCGGAGCCAAACGCGGAGCCGGCGGCCTTCCCGTCGAGGTGGAACAGCTCCTTCCCCGTCGCGCCCGAGCGGATCGACACGCGGCCGCGGCCGCGATCGACGCCGTTCGCCGCGACCGCGAACTCCGACTTCCCATCGCCGTCGAGATCGGTCACGCCGATCCCTTTGAAACCGAACGCGTCGCCGACCGCCGATCCCGCGAGGTCGTGGATCACCGCGCCGTCCTTGCCGGACAGGACGAGCGCGCGGCCGATCCCGCCGTGGCTGCCCGGCGCGCCCGCGAACACGTCGCACGTGCCGTCGCCGTTCACGTCGAGCGCACGCGACACCCCCATCCCGAGCTGGTCGCCCGGATCGCCCGCGTGCTCGAACAGGATCTTGCCCCGCTTGCTCGACACCACGAGCACGCGCCCCGCGTTCGGCGCGCCCGCGCGCGTTGCCGTCGGCGCCGACGTGACGAAGTCGAGCACGTGATCTCCGTCGACGTCGTCGAGCCTGCGCGCCTCCCACCCGAACTGCTCCCCCGCCTCGCGCCCGCGCATCTGCAGGAGCACCTCGCCGCCTTCGACGAAGAGTTCCGGCGGGTCGAGGAGCGGCGGCATCGCGCGCGCGAACTCGGGGCGCGCGAGCAGCGGCGCGAGTCCGGGGTCGGAGAACAGCGCGCCGCGATCGGCAAAGCCGGCGGCGATCGCGGAGTCGAGCAGCGACTTGGCGCCGGCGATGTCGCCCTTCTCCGCGGCGAGCCCCGCGAGCGCGACGTCCGCAACGGGAGCGACGCCCGGGTCTTCGGCCGCATGGCGCAATGCGGATTCCGCGCCGGCGCGATCGCCCGACTGCCGCAGCGCCTGGCCGAGCAGGAGGAAGCAGCGCCACGCCCGCGGGTTCGTCGCGGTGAACTCCTTCAACGTCTTCGCCGCGCCCGCCGCGTCCCCCGACTGCAGTTGGCGCTGCGCCGCGATGAACGCCGGCGGCGCTTGCGCGAAGACCGGGCGCGGCATCGATGCGAGGACGACGGCGGCGGCGACGAGAACGAGGCGACGGTTCATCGGGATCTCCGGGCGGTGCGGCGAGAACGCATGCAGGACGCGGCACGTTGGACCCAAACGCTCCAAGAACGGAACTTCGCGGTTCGTCCCGCGCGCGGACCGCCCGGGAGTTCGATCCGGTCGGGCTGATACAGTGCGCGCGTGGACGAACGCACGCAGGGGCAATTCCGACTCCATCGGTTCACGGCGAGCCCGCTGCAGCAGCTCCTCGTCCTGCTCGCGGCGATCGTGCTGCTGATCCCGATCGTCGCGCTGGTCGTGCTCGGGGTCGTCGTGTTCGGCGTCTGGCAGCTCGCACGCATCGCGCTCGGAGCCGCGCCGCCGCCGGGGGCGCGAGCGAGCACGGCAGACGCGGCTCCCGGTCCGGTCATCGACGTCGAGGTCACGCGCCGCGACAGCGCCTGAGCGCGATCACTCGCGGAACCCGAGCACGACGAGCAGGCACGGACCGCCCGCGATCACGTTCATCCCGGCAGCCTCGGCCGCTTCGATCGCAGCGTCGCTCTCCGCGCCCGGCTGCATCCAGACGTTGCGGATGCCGAGCGCCGCCGCCTCGCCGATCACCCGTTCCGTGACGCGCGGCGGCGTGATGATCGAGAGCGCCTCGGGCGCCGGGTCGAGGTCGGCCAGCCGCGGGCGCGCGTCGACGCCTTCGATCGAGGCCTCGCGCGGATTGACCGCGCTCACGTCGAGGCCGTGCTGCAGGTAGCAGCGCAGCACCTTGTTGCCGTACTTCGAACGATCGGTCGATGCGCCGACGACCGCGAAGCGACGGCACCGCAGGAACGCGTCGATCGATGCATCGCCCGTCGGTCGGATCGCCATGGCGCGCACGATAGCGGCGTCGCCGCGACGCCTACCCGCGCAACTTCAGGCGCGGCCCCGGCAGGAGGAGCGGCACGAGCCGCCGGCGCAGCAGCGTGAGATCGTGCGGGTCGCTCACCGAAAACTCGAGGAAACAAAAGCACATCTCGTCCTCCGTGCGCTCGCCGAACTTCACCGCGCGCGGCGGATCACTCGGCTGGCTCGGGTTCGACGCGGAGTTGTCGTAGGTCGCGTCGAGCACGAGACGCGTTCCCGCGCGCAGCGCCACAGGCGATTCGAACTGGTAGGAGAGCTGCCAGGCGAAGTCCCAGCGCGGGCGGTCGATCAGCACGACCGGCGCGCCGTCCGCCGGCACGGCGGTCAGCTTCATCGAGCGGCCGATCCAGTGCATGTGCGGGATCATCGCCGCGAGCTTCACGTCGCACGGCAGCGTCCAT
>CAZBOK010000446.1:0-3761 GCA_964493525.1 uncultured Phycisphaeraceae bacterium
TCGCCTGCGCCTCGCCGTGGCCGAACTCGATCAGCGTGAGGACCGCGAGGCTGGTCGTGCCGTAGCGCCAGCAGTCGTAGGTCACCGGGTTCGCGAACCCGCTCGGGAACATCTGGTCGGTGTGGCCGCCCCACGAGCCGTCCTTGTTCTGCGACTGGACCAGGAACTCGAGGCCGCGGTCGAGCCCGGCCTCCGCTTCCTCGCGGGTCGGCAGCGCGGCGGCGGCCTTCGCGGCGGGAGCGGCGGCGGGCGCCGTCGGATCCTGCGCGAGCCAGAGCAGGGCGACGATCAGCGCGCCGTTCATTGCTGCGTCCCGGCGCCCAGCTTCGCGAGCTCGGCGTGCGCGTCATCGGCTTCCTTCTGCGCGCTCATCAGCGCGATCTGCTTCTCGATCGCGCCCGATTCCGCGGCGCGCTTGGCGCGCTCCACTTCGTCCGCCTTCTTCGAGACCTCGAGCTGCGTCGACGCCAGCTCGCGCGGGAGCGTGAGCTTCACGAGCGCGTCGAAATCCTTCTCCTGGATCGCGATCGACTGCTTCGCGCGCTCGGCGTTGCGGCGGCCGCGGTTCACGACGAACTCCGCGGTCTTGTCGTTCAGGTCCTGGTCCTTGTACATGAGCTCGATCTGCGCGAGCTCCTCCGCCGCCTCCTGCGCGCGGTCGCGCGCGTACTGCAGCGACAGCTCGGCCTGCGCGCGGCGGCTCGGTTGATCGATGTTCGTGATCTGGTCGAGCCGCCCCTTGGCGAGCTCGAGCTCGGTGCTCACGTTCTCGATGCCCTTCGCCGCGTTGATCTTGAAGTTGTCGACCTCGAGCTGCGCGACCTTCAGCCGCTGCTCCGCGATCGCGACGCGAACTTCGGCGGCGCGGCGCTTCTGCTCGGGGTCGTCCTTCGAGTGATCGCCGCCGCCGGGTGCGCCCTGCGCCTGCGCCGTCGGCGCGGGCTTCGATTGCGCGTTCGTCGCGCCGGGCGGTTGCTCCGTCTTCGACACTGCGATGCACGACGACATGCAGAGGGCGGCGGTCAGGGCGACGAGCGAACCGGACATGCGCATGGACAAGCTCCCGTGAAGTGTGAGCGCGAAGGATTCGAAGCCGGGATGATAGGGATCGCCGCGCGGCGTCCCGTCACGCCGCTTCGGTGAAGTCGAGGTCGCGTCCGAACGTCTCGTGGATCGGCACGAGCGCGAGCAGCGCGATGGCAATGGAGCCGATGCCGACCAGGATCGCTGCAGTGACGATCGACATCCCGCTCGACTGGAGCGAGGTGAACGTGACGAGTTGGACGGTCAGGAACCCGCGCACGAAGTTCGGCGCGGTGGTCGCGACGGTGGCGCGGATGTTCGTGCCGAACTGCTCGGCGGCGAGCGTGACGAACACCGCCCAGTACCCGGTCGAGACGCCGGCGGCGAAGCAGCACGAGTAGAACGCGGCGAGCGACTGGCGTCCGAGCGTGAAGTACGCGGCGCACGTCGCGGCCGACAGCAGCAGGAACAGGAGCACGACGCGACGGCGGCTCTTCAGCGCTTGCGAGAGCAGTCCGCTCCCGACGCCGCCGACCGCGAGCCCGAGGTAGCACCACTGCACCGCGTTGCCGGCGACCGGCGGCTCGGGCAGACCGAGCGCGGTGCCGATCTCCGGCGAGAACTGCATCAGGATGCCGACGATGTACCAGATCGGGATCCCGATCAGGATCACGCACAGGTAGAGGCGCAGGCGGCGCGCGCCGCGGAACAGGCACAGGAAATCGCCGCGCTGCGCCGTGCCTTCCTTCACGCGCTCGAACATGCCGGACTCGAACGTGCCGATGCGCAGGAGCAGGAGCGCGATCCCCATCACGCCGCCGACGACGTAGGCCGCGCGCCAATCGAAGTGCTTCGACACCTGGTTCGCGACGATCGCTCCGAACGCGCCGACCGCGGCGACCAGGGTGGTGCCGTAGCCGCGATGCTCCTTCTTCATCAGCTCCGACACGAGCGTCACGCCGGCGCCGAGCTCCCCGGCGAGGCCGACGCCGGCGATGAACCGCAGCACCATGTAGGACGTGACGCCCTGCACCGCGGCGTTCGCGAGGTTCGCGAGCGAGTAGAGCAGGATCGATCCGAACAGGACCGAGCGGCGGCCGCGCTTGTCGCCGAGCACGCCCCACAGGATCCCGCCGGCGAGCATGCCGATCATCTGCGAGTTCATCACCGCGGCGCCGACGCTCTTCAGGTCGTCCGCGGCGGTGATCCCGATGTCGGTCAGGCTCGCCTTGCGGATCACGGCGAACAGGATGAGGTCGTAGATGTCGACGAAGTACCCGAGCGCGGCGACGAGGACGGCCGTGAACGCGTGTCGGGTCGACGCCTGCATGCGATCGCTCCGGACCGGGGCGGCGGGAGTCTACTTGCACCGCTCGCGTGAATCCCGCACGCTCTCCGCCCATGTCGGATCCGGTGCTCCTTCTCGCGTCGGCGCTGCCGAAGTCGGCGGCGATCGCGCTGTGGATCGGCCTTGGCGCCGGGCTGATCGCGTGCGGCCTGCTGATCGCCGCGCGACGGCTCGACGCGCGCAACTGGCTCTACGAGCGCTCGCCCGAGCTCCCGATCCGGCTGCTCGAAGTGCGCGACGACTGCTGGGTGCGCGGCGAGGTGAGCTGCGGGTCGCCGCTCGTGACGCCGCACTTCGGCGTGCCGTGCGTCGCGTACCGCTACACGCTCGAGGAACAACAGACCACGAACGAGAGCGACGGGCGCGGCGGCTCGCGCACCGTGACGCGGTGGGTGCAGGTCGAATCGCTGCGCGACGCGACCGACTTCGACGTCGTGCAGGGCGACGATCGCGTGCGCGTTCATGCCGCCGAGGCGGAGCTGAAGGACCTCGTGTCGCTCGGGACGGACGAGGTCGGATCGCTCCGGCACTCGGCGTCGATCCTGCCGGCGGAGGGTCGCGTGTCCGTGCTCGGCTGCGTCTCGGAGCACCGGGACTGGCTCGAGAAGTATCAGAACATCCCGCTGATGATCACGATGCTCTCGCGCCGGCGCTTCCTGGAGCGCGTCGAAGGGATCGAGAACGCGATCCGCTGGTGCGGCTTCGTCCTCTTGTGCGCGTCGTTCTCGTTCGCGACCTACGGTGCGCTCGGCTGGCTCGGGTTCCCGCACGCGATGGGCGATCGGTTCTCCCCGGTGCATGCGTCGCTCGCCGCGTTCCTGGGCGTGCTCGCGTTCTGCGGGTCGTGGACCCTCTACACGTTCAACACGCTCGTCACGTACCGGCTGCGCACCGAGACCGCGTGGAAGCAGATCGACGTCGACCTGAAGGAACGCTTCGACGTGGTGCCGCGGCTCGTCGAAGTCGTGAAGGGGATCGCCGCGCACGAACGGACGTTGTTCGAGTCGCTCGCGCGCATCCGCGCCGGCGGCGCCGTCGCGGAGCGGATCGCGGCGGAAAAAGGCGCGGCCGGCGCGGTCGCGCGGCTGGTCGCCGTCGCGGAGCAGTTCCCCACGCTGAAGACGGATCGTTCGTTCGCGGCGCTCCAGCGCCAACTCACCGCGCTCGAGGAGAAGATCGCGCACGCCCGCGCGTTCTTCGACGAGACCGCGACCGAGTTCAACGACGCGATCGCGACCTTCCCGAAGTCGATCGTCGCCCGACTGTGCGGGTTCGAGGAGTGGCCGCTGTTCCGCGTCGCCGGCGAGAGCGAGCGCCGCGCCTCGGACGTGAAGTTCAACGTGATCGGGGGACGGCCGGACCGCGCGTGAGGACGGTCACGGCCGCGTCG
>CAZBOK010000447.1:0-3756 GCA_964493525.1 uncultured Phycisphaeraceae bacterium
CGATCTCGGAGTTCCACACGCGCTTCGACAGGTTCTCGCGCCAGAACGGCCATGTCTTGCATTGCACCGGGCGCGCGGAATACACGCCGCAGCGCTTGCCTTCGAGCATCCCGCACTTGCCGTCGATGAAGCGCAGCAGCAGGCGCCCGTCCTCCTCGAAGCAGTGGCGCACGACGAAGTCGTCGAACGAGAGGCCGCGCAGCTTCGCCATCGATTCCGCTTCAGTCCGGTCGAGGTAGACCCGGTCGTACTCGCCGTGCGCGGTGCAGCAGTCGCCGCACTGCGTGCATTCGAAGCGGATCCCCTTCGCGTACCACGGGCGTTGGCGGGACGTCATGCGGTGCGGTCCCCGGCGGCGTCGAAGCCGTGCGCGGAGCGGGCGATTTCCAAGTCCAGTCGCGGCCGCGCGTTTCCGATCGAAACCTGCGGAACCGTGCCGAGAATCTCCGGAGATCGCACCATGCCTCGCTCGCCTCGCTCCCGCCGCTGCCGACTCGCGACGGCCGGGAACATTCTGTCGGCGCTCGCCGCGTCGATCACGTCCGCAATCGTCGTCGTGTCGATCGCGGCGTCCGCGAGCGCGTCGCCGCCCGGCGGACACTCGGGCGGCGCAGCGGCCGGCGCGGGCCGTCCGGGCGGCTCGCACGCGGGCGTGTCGGGCGGCGCTCCGCACGTCGCACCCAAGCCGCCGAATCTCGGCGGGCTCGGCAACTTCCGCGACACCGGCCCCGATCTGCCGGCCGGCCGCTTCTCGTCGGCGTTCGCGATCCGCGGTCTCGGCGACTCGACCGGCGTCACGGCCGATGCTGCGGGCGGTCTGACGAATGCGGTGAACGGCGCGCGTCCGGCGGGATCGCCGCGCGCGGCCGGGCAACCGCGGACGGCGCCGGTCAACCGCGGCGCGGGCGCGGCCGACGGAGTGCCAGCGTTCTCCGAACGGTTCGGCGCCGCGCAGCAACCGGCGCCGCCGGCGCAGCCGGCACGAGGCGCCGGCGCGACCGCGGCGCCGCGCGCGAAGACGACGACGTCCTCGCCGCCGACCGCGACCGGCGGCACGACGACCAACACGACGAACAACATCGAGTTCGACGATGCGAGCGTGGACATCGACGCGGCGCTCGGCGCGAACGGCTACCCCGTCGGCTCGTGCGCGCCGGCCACGGACTGCGCGGTCGCGGTGCCGACGTACGCGTCGCTCTACGGCGTCTACCCGGCCTACTACCCGGTGTACTACCCGTCCGCGACGTCGAGTGCGGCGGTCACCTACACGGTCCCGAACTCGCAAGCGGGCGCCACGACGACCGAGACGCAGGTGTCGTCGCAGGTGCAGCCGCTGCAGCCGACGCAGACCGCGGCACCGGCTGCGACGCCGATGCAGTACCCGGCGACCATCACCGCCGCGGTCGACGCCCTCGACAAGAACTCGAGCGCCTCGACGCTGATGCGCCAGGGCGGCGAGCTGTTCCGCGGCCGCGATTACCTCGAGGCCGCGAAGTCGTTCCGCCAGGCGATTCCGCTCGACGTCGACAACGCGCTCCCGCGCTTCTCCTTCGCGCACGCGCTGTTCGCGCTCGGCGATTACGAGAACGCCGCCTACTCGATCCGCCGCGGGCTCGACCTGATGCCGGATTGGGTGTCGTCCGGGAACAACCTGTGGGCCGCGTACGGCGACGCGCGCGACTTCCGCGATCAACGCTCCGCGCTCGCGAGCTGGTGCAAGCTGAACCCGACCGACGGCGAATCGCTCGCGACGCTCGGCTACGTCGACTTCTTCACCGGCAACCTCGCCGGCGCGAAGACCGCGTTCACGAAGCTGCAGGAGCTGCGGCCCGATGATCCGATCGCGCCGTTCTTCCTCACCGAGCTCGCTCGCGTCGAAACGGTGCAGCCGAAGGCGAAGTGAATCGCGGTCAGCGCGCAGCGTCGATCCGCTCGATCTCGAAGGTGCCGAGCGGACGCCGCACGTCGAACGGCGGGGTCGTGAGTCGGCGGATCCGGTGGTGCTTCGCGGGCTCCGCGTCGGGAGCCGTGTAGATCGCGCCGTCGTCGCTGCCGGCGTCGTGCGCGAACAACTCGACGGTCCGCTGGTCGATCCAGTCGCCGTCCTTGAACAGCCGCAGGCCCGACACTCCCACGAACCAGTCGGGGCTCGGCGCCACCATCGTGACCAACGTCAGGCGCTTGTGCGCGAGCGTCGTCGTGAACGTGACGGACGTCGAGCCGGGCGAGCCGATCCCGCCGCCGAGGATCACCGAGCCCGCGGCGCCGGCCGCGATCGCGGCTTGGATCTCGCTCGAGAGCGTCGACGTCGCGCCGACCTCCGCCATCCGTTCGATGCCCGGGCTCGCGAGTGCGCCGCGCCGCCAGAACCGCGCCGACTTTGCGTGCGTCGCGCCGACCAGCGGCGAGAAGTGTGCGCCGGCGGGGAACTGGTACGGATGCGACGCCGCGCTCCACGTCGCGTGGAACGTGACGCGGAACGTGGCGGTGGCAGTCGGACCGCGGTCCGCGGCCACGAACGCGATCGCGCAAAGCATGAGCAGGGTGGAACGAACCAGCGGGATTCGCACGGCGGTCTCCATCGAACGAGCGATCCGATGCCGGTCCCCGCGCCGCGTTTCCCGGTCTTCCGACCGGCTGGTAACTTCGCCGCCTCCCGCATCCGGAGACGCGCCGTGCCCGAGCTCGCGAACATCGTCACGCTGCAGTCGCACATCCTCGCCGAGGAGACGAAGCACCCCGGAGCGTCCGGCACCTTCTCGTGGATCCTCTCCGCGATGTCGATCGCGGCGAAAGTGATCGCGGCGAAGATCAAGCGCGCGCGGCTCGAGGACGTGCTCGGCGCGCTCGATGCCGAGAATGTGCAGGGCGAGCGCCAGCAGAAGCTCGACGTGATCGCGAACGACGCGCTCCTGAAGTTCCTCGGCGGGCGGTCCGGCGTCGCGATCGTCGCGTCGGAGGAGAACGAGGAGCCGATCCTCCTGCGCACCGACACCGGCGACGAGCGCCGCTACGTCGTGCTGTTCGACCCTCTCGACGGCTCGTCGAACCTCGACACCTGCGGCGGCGTCGGGACGATCTTCTCGATCCTCCGCCACGACCGTCGCGCGAAGCCGATCGAGAACTCGGTGCTGCAGCGCGGCGCGGAGCAAGTCGCGGCGGGGTACGTGCTCTACGGATCGTCCGTCGTCTTCGTGCTGACCACCGGCAGCGGCGTCGACATGTTCGTGCTCGACCCGTCGATCGGCGCGTTCCTCCGCGTGCAGCAGGGAGTGAAGGTGCCGAAGGCCGGCAAGACCTACTCGGTGAACGAAGGCAACCGCCGCACTTTCCCCGACGGCTACCAGCGCTACCTCGACTGGGCGCAGGCGCAGGGTTACTCGAGCCGCTACTCCGGCGCGATGGTCGCCGACGTGCATCGCTTGCTGCTGAAGGGCGGAGTGTTTCTCTATCCGCCGACCAAGAAGAACCCCGAAGGAAAGCTGCGCCTGATGTACGAGGCGAACCCGATGGCCTTCATCATCGAGCAAGCGGGCGGGAAGGCGTTCGCCGGGAAGGAGCGGATCCTCGAGGTCGCTCCGAAGGCGGTTCATCAAAGGACGAGCGTGGTGCTCGGGTCGAGCGACGAGGTGGACGCGGTGTTGAGGTGCCTCGACTGAGGGACGCACGAGCGCGGTCTCGCACTTCGCTCATCACGGCGCCGCGCGAGGAGTCGCGAACCGATCGAGCCGTCCGTGCCCGAAGCACGCGTGGACG
>CAZBOK010000448.1:0-3748 GCA_964493525.1 uncultured Phycisphaeraceae bacterium
GCCGAGGTTGCGCACCATGTGCATGAGGAAGCCGTCCGCGGTGGCGACGATCAGCGGCCCGGCCGGCCGGCGCAAGACGCGCAGCCGCATCAGGTGCCGGACGGTCTCCTTGTCGTCGGGGCACTCGCTCGCGAACGAGCGGAAATCGTGGCGACCGACCAGGACGGCGGCCGCGGCGCGCATCGCGGCGACGTCCGGCGTGCGGCGCAGATGCAAGGAGTACCGGCTCTGCAGCGGGTCGCGCTCGGCGCTCACGTGCATCCGATAGAGGTAGGTCTTCCGGCGCGCGGAGAAGCGGGCGTGGAATCCGTCCGGCGCGTCGACGGACGACGTGACCGCGATGTCGGCGGGGAGGTTCGCGTTCAACGCCTTCACGAAGGTCGCCGCGGGGAGGCGCGATGCGGTCGCGAAGTGCGCGACCTGCCCGAGCGCGTGGACGCCGGCGTCGGTGCGCCCGGCGCCGTGCACGCTCGATCGCTCCGCGGTGACGGCTTCTATCGCGTCCTCGAGCGCCGACTGCACCGTCTTGCGATCGGGTTGACGCTGCCACCCGGCGTACGCCGCGCCGTCGTAGCGCAGCACGAGCTGGATGATCCGCGGGCCCGCGTTCGCGTCCATCGGACGCGTCGTCAGTAGGCGCGGCGCTGCCGCGACGAGGGGATCTTCAGCATCTTGCGGTACTTCGTCACCGTGCGGCGCGCGATGTCGAGGCCGAGCGCGCGCAGCTTCTCGACGACGTCCTCGTCGGACAAGGGCGCCTGGCGATCCTCGCCGTCGATGATCTCCTTCACCTTGTGCCGCACCGAGTCGCGCGACTCGAGGCCGGACGACTCGCCGCCGGGCGCCGCGCCGGTGAAGAAGAACTTCATCGGATGCACGCCGCGCGGCGTCTGGATCCACTTGTCCGAGATCGCGCGGCTCACGGTCGACACGTGCAGGCCGAGCGTGTCGGCGACGTCGCGCATCTTGAGCGGCTTCAGCCGGCCGTTGTCGAGGAAGTCCTGTTGGTGGCCGACGATCTCGCGCGCGACCTTGTACAGCGTGTTGCGGCGCTGCTCGATCGCTTCGATCAGGAACCGCGCGCGCTCGATCTTGCCGCGGATGTCGCGGCGCGACTTCGAGTCGACCGACTTGTCGCGGTACATGTCGAGGTAGCTCGAGCTGATCGAGAGCGTCGGGAAGTAGTCGTCCTCGAGGCGGACCTCGTAGCGGTCCTCGATCTTCTCGACGACGACGTCCGGCACGACCGGGACGATCGTCGCTTCGCGGAAGCGGCGCCCCGGCGGCGGCTGGAGGATGTGCTTCAGCTCCTCCATCGCGATCTTCACGTGCTCGACGTCGACGTTCGTCGCCTTGGCGATCTTCGGGAGCCGGTTGTCGCGCCAGTCGTCGAGGTGGTCGGCGACGATCTTCTTGTGCAGCTCGTAGTCCGGGTGGCCTTCGTCGAGCTGCATCAGGAAGCACTCGCGCAGATCGCGCGCGCCGACGCCGACGGGCTCGAGCGACTTCAAGAAAGCCAGCGCCTCTTCCGCGTCCGCGCGCGTGTACTCGACGTCGTGCGGGATCAGGATCTCCTCGAGCGGCTCGACCAGGAAGCCGTTGCCGTCGAGGTGCTGCACGAGGATCTCGGCGAAGCCGCGCGTCTTCGGCGGCAGGTTCGCGAACGAGATCTGCGCGAGGAGATGCTCCGGCAGCGTCGTCTCGTGGTCGGCGACGTTCTGCATCGCCTCCATCTTCGCGTCGCGGTCGTCGGACCGGTTGATCTTGGGGCGCAGCAGCTCGTCGTAGCGGCGGTAGTCCTCGAGCCGCTGCTCGGCGATGTCTTCCTTCGACGCGACGGTCTCGCTCGCGGCCGCGGTGCCGTTCTGCACCGGCGCTTCCACCTTCGGCGCCTCGGCCTCGAGCGTCTCGTTCTCGGCGCACTCCTGCTGGATCAGATCGATCAGCTCGCCGGCGGGGAGCTGCAGGATCTCGATGCGCTGGATCAACTGCGGCGAGAGCCGCAGTTGCATCTCGGGGCGCTGGGAGAGCGAGAGGTCGAGCCTCATCCGGCGTCCCTCATGGCGCGCCGCCCTTCGACGGCTCTGGCACGTCGCGCCGTCCTTCGACCGCTTCGGCGAGGACGGCGCCGTTCGCGAACTCGATCGCCGAGCCGGAGGGGACGCCGCGCGCGATGCGCGTCAGCCGCGCGCCGCTCTTGCCGAGCGCCGCCTTCAGGTCGCGCGTCAGCACGAGCGCGGTGCCGTCGCCCTCGAAGTCGGGATCCATGCCGAGGATCACTTCGCGCAGGTCGCCGCGCTCGACGCGCGCGATCAGCTTGCCGATCGTCAGGTGCGCGGGCTCGACGCCCTCGACGGGATTCACCGCGCCGCCGAGCACGTGGTACACGCCGCGGTAGCCGCTCGACTCGAACGCCTCGAGGTCATGCGGCTGCTCGACGACCAGGACCGTCGTGCGATCGCGCTGCGGATCGGAGCAGATCGCACAGGTGTCGGCGGCGGTGACGCTGCAGCAGATCGAGCAGGTCTTCACGTGCTTGCGCACGTCGCGGATGGCGAGCGCGAGGGCGAGCGCGTCCTCGGGAGGAGCGCGCAGCACGTGGAAGGCGAGGCGCTCCGCGGTGCGCGCGCCGATTCCGGGCATCTTGTCGAACTCCCGAATCAGCTGTTGGATCGGCTCCGGATACGCCATGCGCGGTTCGATCTTGTCGGGTGCCGCGCACGCCGGCGACGCTGCTGGCGCGCGAAGCACTAGCAAATTTCCGACCGCAGTATATCGGCGCGCTCGCGCGGTCACAGGGGCCGCGCAGAAAGGTGATTCCGCGGCGCGGCCGCCGTCAGAAGATGCCGGGGAGCGAGAGTCCGCCGGTCAGGCGACCGAGCTCTGCCTTCGCGATCTCGCGCGCCTTCTCTACACCTTGCCGCACCGCCATCAGCACGAGGTCTTCGAGGACTTCGTGGTGCTTCGGATCGACCGCCGCGGGGTCGATCGTGATCGACAGCACGTCCATTCCCCCGTTCACCTGCACCTTCACGGTGCCGCCGCCCGCCGAGCCCTCGACGACGCGCTGCTTCAACTCCTCCTGCACGCGCTGCATCTCCGCCTGCATGCGCTGCGCCTGCTTCAGGAGTCCCGCGAAGTCGCCGAGGCCCGCCATGTTCGTCTCCGGTGGAGCCAACCCTCAGTTGATGACGTCGCCGTCGAAGAGATCCTTCGCACGCTCGACGGCCTTCCGCGCGCCGTCCTCGGGATCGGCGTTGCTCGCGGCGCCGGCGCCCCCCACCAGCTTGAGGGCGATCGGACGTCCGAACAGGCGGCGCGTCGCCTGCTCGAGGATCCCGCGCACGCGCGCGTCGGCGAGAGTATAGACCGACGGCCCCGACGTCCCGGCCGTCAGCTCGAGCGTCGCGCCGTCGAACGCGTGCGGCGCGAACGAGCGCAGCCACGGCGCGACCGACGGATTGGTGCGCGCGACGTCGGCGACGATCGCGGCGTGGATCGCCGCCGGATCGGAATTCGGCGCGCCCGGCGCGCCCGCGTCCGACGAGTTCGCCGGCGCGGGAGACGCCGCCGGAGTCGCCGCGGGTGCGGACGCGATCGATGCCGGCGCGGCGCTCCGCGGCGGCGCGCTTCCCGGAGCGTTCGGAGCCGCCGGGCGCACGCCGCCGGCGAGCGTCGCGAGCGCGTCGGCGATCGGGATCAGGTTCGCGATGCGCGCCATGCGGAGCAGCGTCGTCTCGAGCAGCAC
>CAZBOK010000449.1:0-3737 GCA_964493525.1 uncultured Phycisphaeraceae bacterium
CTCGGCCCGCTCGCGATCGGTGGCGTCGGCGTCGACGGCAACACCTGGACCTCGGTGAACTGAGTTCGCCGTGATCCGGGCGTGAACGTCGGATCGGGAAGGGGCCCGCCGATTCGTCGGCGGGCCCCTTCCGTCATTCCGGTTCTCGCGCGTCGACGGGGGTCGACGAACAATGGAGACGACACACATGCGCACTCACCACGCGGCTGCCGGCAAGCGTGGCTTCACGCTGGTCGAACTGATGATCGTCGTCGCGATCATCGCGGTGATTGCCGCCGCGGCATTGCCGAACCTCCTCGCGTCGCGATTGACGGCGAACGAGTCGTCGGCGATCGGCACGCTGCGATCGATCTGTTCCGCGCAGAGCCAGGCGCGCAATCGCGTCGCCGTCGACTCCGACAATGACGGCCAGGGTGAGTACCTGTATCTCGCCGAGCTCGGCGGGAAGGTCAATCTGCGAGGCACGGCCGCGCCGATGGATCCCGCAGCGGTTTCGTTGACCGTGGGCCAGGTCAGCAACTCGGTCGCGAACCATTCCGGCTATCACTTCGCGATGTACCTGCCCGACGCCGCGCGCGCGGGCGTGCTCGAGGACCCCGCCGGCGGCAAGGCCGTTCCGGCTGCGATCGATGCCGATCTCTCGGAGATCTATTTCGTCTGCTACGCGTGGCCGACGACCAACGGATCGTCCGGCCGCCGCACGTTCGCGGTCAATCAGACCGGCGACGCGGTGCAGACCGACAACTCGGTGCAGAACTACAGCGGCACCTCGGCGATCCCCGCGTTCGACGCCGCCTACAACAGCGCGGGCGACATGACGTCCGGCTTCAACATCCTCGGCGTCGCACCGGACGGCGGGAACTGGCGGCCGCTGAACTGAAGGCGGTCGCGCCGCTCACTGCGGCTGCTTGTTCCAGTAGTCCTCGTAACCGATCACGAGCTTTCGCAGCGGGTCGTCGACGTTCAGCTTCGGCTTCAGGAACGCCAGGAACTCGAGCACGCCGCGACCGAGCGCGTCGTTCAGCGAGTGCAGCGCCTCGGCGCGCAGCTCGCCGTGGATCTCCTGCGACGTCACGTCCTTCAACGTGTCGATCACCTCGGGCTGCTTGTAGGAGCCGAGCGCCTGCAGCACGAACCGCCGCAGGATGCGCGGCTCCTCCGCGTTCTTCGCGATCCGACACAGCGCTTCGGCGGCGCGCGGATCCGGCGTCGACTTGAAGAACTGAGCGACGTCCTCGCGGCGGTCGAAACTGTCGTCCTTGCCGTCGAGCAGCCGCACCAGCTCACCGACGATCTCGTCCTTGTGCGTCTTCATCGCGACGTTCGCGCCGACCAGCCGCACGCCGCTCAAGAGCTTCCGATTGTGGAAGGCGTCGAGCGCGAGCTGTTGCGCCGACGCGCTGTCGATCTGACCGACGACGTTCACCAGCAGACGGGATTGGAGCTTGGAGTCGGTGAGGGCGGGGAGGCGCGTCGCGAGGTCCTGGATCGCCGCCTCGCCGCGCTGGCGGAGCAGGCCTTCGACTCGAGTCAGCTCCTTGCGAACCGGTTCGCGCTGGATCGGGTCGTCCGAGTACCGCTCCACCAGGTCGTTCAGCTCCGCCATCCGATCGATCACGGCGACGACCGGAGTCGTTTCATCGATCTTCGGCGTGGGAGCGACCGCATCTCCGACGGTTCCGGCCGCGGGTCGCGCGGACCCGAGTTCGTCGATCGCGCGGTTGAGGCGCGCGACCTGGTTCTGCAGCTCGGTCGACAGCGCATCCACCTCGTCTTGCAGCTCGGCGATGTCCTCGGACGTCACCGCGCCCGAGCCGTCTCCCGATGTCGCGTGCTGCACGCGGACGAGCGCGACGATCGCGACTGCGAGCGTCACCAACTGAAGCGCGACGAGGGCGAGGAGCGGCTTTCTCGAGCCGTTGACGGGTTCCATGGCGTGCTCCGGCGAACGCGAGCGAGTGAATCCGCACGCGATTCGCGGCGAATCTACCGCATTCGAGCGCGGATCCGCGGGATGCGGGCCGCTCCTAGCATCGCGGATTCCGAACTCTGATCCGTTGCCCATCGAGGCCCGCCGCATACAGCGACCGCGCTCGCTGAAAAGTTCCGCGCCGCGTGTTGGCGGTGTCGGAGCACCGGTTTAGGATGCCGCCTGTGGTCCGGGTGCCCACCCCGCGCGGACCCGTCCCGCTTCCCCGATGCATCCCGACTCGCGCCGGTCTGCACACGCGATCGGCATCTCGGTCGTGCGCCAGTGGAGGGTTGTCTGCATGTCCCGATTCGCCGCTCGCCCTGACGACTCGACCCGCGCATCGCGATGGGGCGCGCTCCCGCGCCTCGCGACCGCCGCGGCCGCCGCGCTCCTCGCGCTCTCCTTCGCGAGCGATGCCGCCGCCGGAAGCCTGAAGATCCGCACCACGACGTTCGGGTGGAACGCTCAGACCGGGACGACGACGGCCGGTGGGCTCGGCCCGCTCGGTCAGTTCCCCGCGATGCCGCTCAATCAGCCGATCGAGGTGTTCTTCAACGACGAGATCGACAAGGGCTCGGTCGACCTCGCGAACGCCACGGTGATCTCCGTTCCCTCCGACGTGCTGAACCCCCTCGGGGCGACGTCGTCGCTGCCGGGCGGCCTGATCGCGCCGGTGAACTACTCGGTGAAGGGGACCAAGCTCACCATCACGCCGGCGCTGTTCTATTCCGGCGGCACCGTCAATTTCGGCTACGTCCCGGGCGCCTTCTACTACCTCCGCCTGAAGAAGAACGGCGTCGAGGGCAAGGGCGGCGACTCCCTCGCCAAGACGATCCTCATCGGGTTCCGCACCACGTCCGAGATCCTCGACATGGCGTCGGGCGCCCCGCGGCAGACGGTGAAGCTGATCGACTCGAAGCGCGGCGGCATCGATCTCCCGACGACGAACCCGTTGAACCCGAAGGCGAAGTTCGACAAGGCCACGTCGGCTCCGCCGCCGCGGATCCGGTTCCGCTTCAACGAAGTCGTGTTGACGTCGTCGCTCGTGAACCCGGCGACCGGCATCAGCTCGACGCTCCGCGTCGAGATGGATACCGACGGCGACGGGACGACGCAGGGCGACCGCATCCTGTTGCCCGGTCGCTTCGACATCACGCAGACCCAGAAGCGCACGAAGGTCGAATGGCGACCGTTGCTCACCGCGATCCCGGCGCAGCGTCTCTACGTCATCACGGTCGAGCCCTTGATCGAGGATCTCCTCGGCAACACCGTGTTCGAGGAGACCGGCGACATCGGCGCGCGGAAGGCCTACGCGTTCAAGACCAAGCCGGGTGGCGGGACGGAGCTGCCGCCGCTCGTCGAGGAGTTCGATGACGGGGACCAGAAGGACGGCACCGCGACGTCGGCGGACTGGGCGAACACGGATCCCGGGTTCCTGCTGAACGGCGTCGGCGGCGGCACCGGACTCGACGGACCGTTCGCGCCCGTGAGCGACACCACGTTGAACACCAGCGTGTTCGACCCGGACCTGCAGGTGAACGTGCCGCGTGAGTACGACTTCACGACGGTCCTGATCCCCGCCGGCGTGCGCGTGCGCGCGGTCGGCGAGTTCGGGCTCGTGATGCGTGCGACCGGCGCGGTGAGCATCAGCGGGATCGTCGACGTCGCCGGGCCGAACGCGGAGGTCTTCCCTGCGGCTCGGATCGCGCCCGGGTTGCCGGGCGGCGGCATCGCCCACGGCGGCAGCGGCGGTGCGGGCGGCTCG
>CAZBOK010000450.1:0-3729 GCA_964493525.1 uncultured Phycisphaeraceae bacterium
TCCAGGACAGCGGCGTCGCGGCGACGCTGCGCCCGCACCGCCTGATCGCGGACGTCTGCGAGAGCATCGGGCTGGACAAGCGCGCGCGCCGGCACCTGTACGAGGCGGAGAAAGTCGCGAAGCCCGCCGTCGCCGCGAAGCTGGCCCTGCGGTCCGCCCGCCTCGCGCTCGAGGAGAACGAGCCGGAGCACGCCCGCCTGCTGTTCCAGGACGCGCTCAAGTACCCGGCCGCGCACGGCGAGGCGGAGATCGGCATCGCACGCTCGCTCCTGCTCGGCAACGAGCCCGGCCGAGCGCGCGACGTCATCCGCGAGCTGCTCGATTGCGATGACCTCTCGCCGACGATCACCGCGGCCGCGATCGAGCTCGGCACGGAATCGCTGCTCCGGCTGAACGCGTTCGAAAAGGCCGTCGCGCTGCAGAACGGCGACCTGAACACGCTGGTCGCGGACCCGGCGCCCGGGGGTGCGAAATGAACGCGCCCCGTGTCCTCACCGTCGCGTGCGTCCTCGTCGCGTTCCCGGCGTCCGTGCGCGCGCAAACCACCCCCGGCACGGAGCCCGCTTCGCAACCGGCTTCGCAGCCCGCTTCCGAGCCGGCTTCGCAGCCGGCCGCAGGGCCGGACGCGATGCGGAAGCCGACGCCGATCGATGCGGCGCCGCTCGACGCGAAGACGCTCGGCGTGTTCGAGGCCGAGGTCGAGCACCTCCGGCAGACGCTCGACGGATTGTCGTCGAGCGGTGAGCGCGGCGCCGCGATCGTCGCCGCCGCCGAAGGCCGCGCGGATGACCTCGAGCTGCTCGGCATCGACAAGGAACACGCCGGCGAACTGCGCGAGATGATGAACCAGGTCGCCGTGCTGCGCGCGCGACGCCACCTGCTCGACGTCCAGTCGGCGCGCCAGGCGGAAGACCCGGAGCGCGCGCTGAAGCCGGTCGCGACCGCGCTCGACGCGAAGAACGCCGACGCCGCGAAGCCGACCGCCTCCGCCCCGGCCGTTCCGGCTCCGCGTCCGCTCGCCCACGTCCCGCCGAAGGACGTCGCGCGGGAAGCCGAGCTGCTGTTCCGCTCGGGCGACGACGCCGGAGTCGTCAAGCTCCTCTCGAACGAGGACAAGGACCGCATGTCCGTGCGGTCCGCGTACATCCTCGGTTCGTCGCTCTTCGCGCTGAAGCGGCGCGACGAAGCGCGCGCGGTGCTCGAGAAGGTCGCCGCGCGATCGGAATCCCCGGTGATCGCGGAGGCCGCGAAGCGGCAGATCGAATGCCTCGATCACCTTAAGGAAGGCGTCGTCGGGCCGGATCCGCTCGCGGATCGAGAGGCGCCACCGAAGTCGGCGCAGGCTGCGTCGCAGCCCGCGGGAGAGAAACCATGATCGAGCCGCAGACCGAGCCGGCGAACCTCGCCGATCTGGACCATCCGCCGACGGAGCCGCGCGAGCTGATGCGCGCGTTCCACTCGTTCTCCGAAGTCGCGGGTCGACTGCAGGCCGCGTACGACGGGCTGCGCCAGAGCGCGGCCAAGCTCGATCGCGAGCTGGCGGACGCGAACCGTCGCCTCGAAGAGAAGGTGGGACAGCTCGAGAACCTGTCGGGCTCGCTCGCGGCCGTCCTGCGCGCGATCCCGTCCGGAGTCGTGGTGGCGGCGAATGACGGCACGCTCCTGATGGCGAACCCCGCCGCGGAGCGGCTGCTCGCACGCGCGGCCCGCGAGCTGGTCGGTCGCCCGGCGAGCGCGATCACCGACCGGGACGGTGAGCCGCTCTTGCGCCTGTCCGACGGCCCGTGCGCGTCCGCCGAGCGAGTGATCACGCCGAACGGCGAGGCGCGCGTCATCGACGGCTGCGTGCTGCCGGTCGAGGACGCGGCGGGGCACGCGCTCGGCTTGGTCGAGGTGATGAACGACCGATCGGAAGTGCGCGCGCTGCAAGAAGAGGTGCGCCGCCTCGACCGCCTCGCGGAGCTCGGCCGGATGGCCGCGATCATCGCGCACGAGATCCGCAACCCGCTCTCCGGGATCCGCGGCTTCGCCGGGATGCTCGAGCGATCGCTGCAGAACTCCGACGGCGCCGAGACGGAGCGCCGCTGGACCCGGCGCATCTGCGAAGGCGTCGAGCGCGCCGACGCGATCATCGACAGCGTCCTCTTCCTCGCGCGCCCGCGCCCGCTGAAGACGCGCGACGTCGACGCGGAGCAGGTCCTGTGCGAGTCGCTCGAGCGCGTGCTCGCCGCGAAGGAAGGCGCCGCGCGCCGCATCCGCGCCAGCCGGAACGTCTCGCCGGCCGGGCTCACGGTGCCGGCCGACCAGATGCGCCTCGAGCAGGCGCTCGTGAACCTGATCCAGAACTCGGTGGAGGCGATGAGCGGCGAAGGCCGCCTCGATCTCTCCGCCACGCGCGAAGGCGACGACGTGGTGTTCACGGTGAAGGACTCCGGGCCGGGCGTGCCCGAGTCGCTGCGCGCGACGGTGTTCGAACCGTTCTTCAGCACGAAGTCCGACGGCGCGGGCCTCGGGCTCGCGCTGGTCGCCCGCGTCGCGGAGCTGCACCGCGGCCGCATCGAGCTCGTCCCCGGCATCGGGACGGGCGCCGGCTTCAAGTTGACGCTCCCCGCGGCCCACTCCCCGAAGGAGGTCTCGGTTTCATGATCCGGTCCGTGTTGGTCGCCGACGACGACGCGCTCGCGCGCGACTTCCTGTGCGAGTTCCTCGCCGACAAGGGTTACTCGGTCCGCGCCGCATGCGACGCGGCCGAAGCGTTCCGCATGCTGTGCGAGAGCGACGCGGACCTCGTGCTCTCCGACCTGCGCATGCCGGGCGACGACGGGCTCACGCTCCTGCGCCGCATCCGCGCCACCGGCCGCGAGGTGCCGGTCGTGCTGATCACCGCATACGGATCCGTCGAGACCGCCGTGCGCGCGCTCAAGGAAGGCGCGACCGACTTCATCTCGAAGCCCTTGTCGCCCGAGCGCGTCGAGTCGGTGCTCGAGAGCGTCCAGGGGCGCATGCTGGCGAACGCTCCGCTCACCGCCCCGGCCGCGCAGCGCGAGTCGAACGCGGCGCCGCCGATCGTCGGCAAGAGCCGCAAGCTGCGCGAGCTGGTCGAGACCGCGATCCGCGTCGCGCGCTCGCGCGCGACCGTCCTGATCACCGGCGAGTCCGGAACGGGCAAGGAGCTGATCGCCCGGTTGATCCACGAGGAGAGCCCGCGGCACGCCAAGCCGTTCGTTCGCGTGAACTGCGCCGCGCTCGCCGAGACGCTGCTCGAATCGGAACTGTTCGGCCACGAGAAGGGCGCGTTCACCGGCGCGATGCAGCGCCGCGAGGGCCGCTTCGAGCTCGCGGACGGCGGCACGCTGTTCCTCGACGAAATCGGCGAGACGAGCCCGGCGCTGCAGGCGAAGTTGTTGCGCGTCCTCGAGGAGCGCGAGTTCGAGCGCGTCGGCGGCGCGAAGACGATCGCCACGGACGTTCGCGTGATCGCGGCGACCAACCGCGACCTGGAGCGCGCGATCGAAGCGGGCGAGTTCCGCGAAGACCTCTTCTACCGGCTGCAGGTCGTGAGCCTGCGCATCCCGCCGCTGCGCGAGCGCCGCGAGGACATCGCGCCGCTCGTCGAGTTCTTCGTGACGCGCGCGGCGCGCGAGAACAACTCGCGGGTCCGCGGCGTGTCGAAGGACGCGCTCGCCGCGCTCACCGCGTACCACTGGCCGGGCAACGTCCGCGAGCTCG
>CAZBOK010000451.1:0-3721 GCA_964493525.1 uncultured Phycisphaeraceae bacterium
CCCGTTCCGTAGATGACCATCCGCACTCTCATTGGGGAATTCGATCGGATCGAATTCCCCAATGAGAGTGCGGATGGTCGTCTACGGAACGGGTGTCTTTCATCTCGGCCCACGAAACTTCGCCAAGGCCGCTTGACGCAGGGCCACTTCTCATGGAGGCCCGAAAAGTCATCGGCGTCGAACCCGCTTCTGCGCGAGCACCCTTCGTTGCCGTTCAGTGATCGGTGTCAGGGGCGAATGCGATCAGCCGCTCATCCCGTATCGCGGTAGTAGTACCGCAGCATGCCGCCGAGCCGGTCCCGCCGCCCGATCCGGCCGCGCGCGGTTCGATCCGACGATCACGCTCGCCGCGCTGTCCCACCGGCACATCCCGGGTCCTTCAACGTTGCGTCCTATGCGATCGCGCCCGCCCCATTCAGTTGCAGGCGACCCACCATGTAGAGCGTTTTCCGCGTTCGGTCCGTCGCGCGAAGTTCTCAGTTGAAGATCTTCCCGTTGACCGCCACCTCGAACGGCCGGAGTTGCGCGGAGCGACTCTCGTCGGAGACCGTGACGATCCCGTGACCGCTCTCATTGCTGAGCGAAGCGATCCCGACACCGTTCTTTGTGCGAACCTCGAAGCTCGTCGCGGTGACGAACCCGTTGACCTTGATACCGCCCTCGACCCGGGTGATGCCGAGCTCCGTCTCGAGCGACTTCTCCTTCGTGATCAGGCGATCAGCCGCTTCGCTTCCCGCGCTAATGCGATCGAGCCGGGTATGGATGGCGTCGTCGGACAGCGCCTTGGCCGCGGCCTCTCCCGCGGACTTCCAGGACAGCCCGACCGTCGCTGCGCAGGCGACGACGAAAGCGGCGAGCCAGTACACGAGGCTGGTCCTGCGGACGAGCACGTAGTCCTTGGCCAGCTCGGTGATCACGCTGTCGCGAAGTCGTTGCGCATGTTCGTCGGCCATTGCGTTCTCCTTAGTTCCTTCGGACCTGACCGGTGAGATGTCACGCTACCGAAGGCGGAGAATCGAGAGGGCGATCACCGATCGGGCCCGGCGCCGCCCGTCGTTGCTGGGCGCTCCCCCGCACGGGCGTCACTGCCTCGGCGCGTTCCTTCTGACCTCCTGTTGCAGCCACGCCTCAAGATCCTTGATCGGGTACAGGGTTCGCCGCCCGATCCGGATGAACGGCACCTGCTTCAAGTTCTCGAACAGCAGGAGATCGGCGCGAACGCGAAGATCCACATGATCCTGAAGAAGCTCGTCGTCTCCACGATCTTCCTCAAAGTCTCGTCGGACCCGCCGGGCGCGAAGATCCAGTTCCGGCGAACCACGACCGAGCCGCTGGTCGACACGGGGTTCGTCACGCCGCACACGCTCACGATGTCGGGCGCCGACCCTTACTGGCTAGCGAACGAGTACCTCTTCACGAAGGAGGGATTCGAGCCGGAGCGGTACTGGTATCCGGGAAGCTCGGTGAACGCGAACGGGGAGATCCACGTCTCGCTCCGGCCGATCGCGGCCCCCGCGGCTGCTCCGAATCCGACAGTTCCTCCCAAAGCTGAGCCGACGTCAAGTCTCGGCACCGCCTTCCTCGTCGCGGCCGATGGCGCGTTCGTCACGAACTTCCACGTCATCGCCAAGCGATCCCGGTTCGCCGTGCGCGGCGCCGACGGAGCGTGGCACGCCGCGACCCTCGTGGGGAGCGACGAGGCCGCCGACCTGGCGATCCTGCGCGCCGCGGGCACCGGATTCTCCGCGCCGATCGAGTTTGCGCGCAGTCCGCTCCACGCGGGCGAGCGCGTCGTCGTCCTGGGCTTCCCGCTCGCCGGCCTGCTGAGCTCCGGTGGAGTCGTCAGCTCCGGGATCGTCAGCGCCGAGCGCGGGCTGCACGACGATCCGAGCGAGATGCAGATCAACGCGGACATCCAGCCGGGCAACAGCGGCGCGCCGGTGTTCGACGAGCACGGTCGTGTCACGGGGGTCGCCGTCGCGACGCTCGACCCGTTCTTCCTCGCCCGGACGGACGGCGCGCTCCCACAGGGCGTCAACTTCTGCGTGAAGACGTCCGCCGTCATCAACCTGCTCGACGCGTGGCGCGTGCCCCACCGCGATGGGGACGGCGGCCCGTCGCTCAGTGTCGCGGAGACCGCGGAGCGCGGCAGGCCAAGCGTCACGCAGGTCCGCGCCGACCCGTAGCGCTCCGGCGCGTGCGGCGCCGTCCCGACCACGCGGTCCGCAGCCCTTGCGCGCCCCGCGACCTCTGGTTTGAATTCCCCGCGGTTGGGGGCGGGTCGCTGAGGGGCGATCCGCCGGGGCGCGAGAACGGAAAGGGCTCGGAAGGAGGGACCGCTGCGCGCGTTGATCGTGGTCGTCGGATTCGTGCTCGCGCTCGCGGGCTGCAGCCACGACTCGCCGAGCGAGCATCGCGCAGTGCCGGCGAGCGCGCCGCCAGCGGCGTACTCGACTCACCCCGAAGCGAGTCGGTCCGCGCCGACTCCCGGCGCCTCCGGAATCGTCCCGCACGAGCAGCCCCTACCGATTCGCGGGCGGGCAAGGTCGACCGCACCGGCGCCGGCCGCCGCGTCGTCCGCCGGTGCGCAGGACCCGAAGACGGTCACCGTCTACGTCACGCGGACAGGCAAGAAGTACCACCGCGACGGGTGCGGCTACTTGAGCCGGAGCAAGATCCCGATGGCACTCGCGGAGGCCGCGAAGCTGTACGGACCGTGCTCAGTTTGCCGGCCGCCCTCGCTCTCCGATGTCAGTGCGAGCGGACGGTAGGTCGAGAAACTGCGATGGGAGTCTTCGACATGTCACTCCGACTAGGACTGTTCGCGCTGCTGTTGTCCGTGGCGGCGTGCACGTCGCCGACCGCCGAGGAGCTCGACTGGCAAGTTCGTCAGGAAGGCGCGCGTTCGGGCATCGAGCCGAGCGCAGCGGTGACGATCCTGACCCGCGGCATGTCGGAGCACGCTGTCAACCAAGCGCTGGGCTCACCCACCGAGCGTGTCGATAACTACGTTCTCGCCCGATACGGCGAGACCTTGGTCCTATTCAAAGGCGGGTTCGTCGAGGCGGTGATGCGCAACGACGGCTCCCCCGCGACCGCCTCGGGCGAAGACGCGTGGTCGGTCACTCCATCGGCGCCGCCGGTGGCGCTGACGCCAGCGTTCGCGCCGCCGAACTCGGAGAACGGGGACCTACGCGGCGCCGACAACGACCGAGACGGACGAACCGAGCCGGTCTTCGTGAACGGGTACTACCGCAAGGACGGAACGTATGTGCGCTCGCACTACCGGGCGCGACCGAGGAGATAATTGTGACCGAGGTGAACTTGCCCGCGTCGCGCCTTGCCCAGATGTCGTGTGTGCCTTACCGCGGCCAGCGCCGCGTTGCGGCTTGGGTTGGGCTCCTCGTTGCGGCTCCGCTGCTCGCGCTCGGGGGCTGCCAGTCGCTTCACGTTCACGACGATGACTCCGCGCTCGCTGTGACCGGGAAAGCCGCGGCACGCGTTCCCTGCGCGCTCCTCTCGCTCGGGATTTCGGAGCTTTGGCACATGCAGGAGCGACACATGGAGTCGTGGCTCGGGCATTCGGAGTCCGAGCTCTATCTCGCGTGGGGGACACCGAATGAGGTCATCAATGACGGAGCCGGCGGGAAGATCGCGATCTACCGCTCGGCAGAGACCGTGACCACGCCCGGCTACACGACGACGACCGCGCGAGTGTACG
>CAZBOK010000452.1:0-3697 GCA_964493525.1 uncultured Phycisphaeraceae bacterium
ACGCTGGACGGAGCTTCCTCGACGACTTCCCCGCGTTCTCGTCATTCGCGTCGATCAAGACCGACGGCGCTCTCGGATACGAAGTCGATCGCGACCCCGGAAGCACCGCCATGGAGCCGATCGAGTCGCCGAGGTTCATGGCGGATCGCGACACGGCGTCGGCGAAGCGCGAGCTCGTCCTCTCCGGCCCGTATCAGAGCGGCGCCGGCGCCTCGCACTTCTTCCTGATCGCGCCCACGCGCTCCGAGATCTCGAACGTCGCCTGGTTCGTCGCGGGGTTCCGCATGTCGGACCTGCTCGCGTTCGTGCACGACACCAATCCGATCCTCTCCGCGATCGACGTCATCATCAACGCGGGCGGGAAGGAGGTCGCGCGCACGCGACCGATGCTCGACGACCGCGGGAGCGCGGCGGAATCGAAGTTCGCGTTCGATTCGCTCGGCGTCGAGTTCCACGGCCGCACGTTGACGTTCTCTCCGCCGAAGACGCGCGCCGAGCGCCTGCTGCCGACGGTGGTGCTCGCGCTCGGGCTCGGCGTCGCGGCGCTGGTCGGAGTCGCGCTCCAATCGGCGATGCGGACCCGCAACCTCGCACGAATCACGCAGGCCGCGAACGCATCGCTGCGACAGAGCGAGCGCCGCTTCCGCGTCCTCGCGGAACAGGCCCCGGTCGGGATCTTCCAGATCGACGCGAAGGGCGGCACGCAGCACGTGAACGCGCGGTTCGCGGCGCTCTGCGGACTCCCGGCCGAGAAGATCAAGGGCGGACCGTGGTTCGTCGCGCTCCACCCCGAAGATCGGGAGCGCGTCGCGAACGCGTGGAACGCCGCGCTCGCGGCGCGCGAGCCCTTCGAGTCCGAGTTGCGCTTCGGCACCGGCGATCAGACGCGCTGGCTCAAGGTGAACGCGGTCGCGCTCCTCGACGACGCGGGACACGCGATCGGCATGATCGGCACCGCGGTCGACATCACGCAGCGCATGCGCGATGAGCAGCAGTTGAAGGCGCTCGCGCTCATCGACGAATTGACGGGCCTCTACAACCGCCGCGGGTTCCTCTTGCTCGCCGAGCAGCAGTTGAAGGTCGCGCGCCGCGCCGACCGGCCGTGCGTCCTGGTGTTCGCGGACCTCGACGGCTTGAAGCAGATCAACGACGACCGCGGCCATGCAGCCGGCGACCGGGCGCTGTCCGAAGCGGCGCGATTCCTGAAGGCGACGTTCCGCGAGTCGGACATCGTCGGCCGCATCGGCGGCGACGAGTTCGCGGTGCTCGCCGTGAACGCGACGCTCGACGACGCGGACAAGGCGCTCGCGCGCCTCGCCGACCAGATCGCGCGGCGCAATCGCGTCGGCGCCGCCGGGTTCGAGCTCGGCATCAGCACCGGCACGATCGCGGTCGATGCCGCGACCACGGCGCCGCTCCCCGAGCTGCTCGCGGCCGCCGACTCCGCGATGTACCGCGGCCGCGAGGAGCGCCGCGGATGACGCCCGTGCGGAAGCTCCTCGAGAACGCGACGACCTACCCGTTCCGCGGGCGCGGACCGTTCGTGCTCGGCTGGATGGCGATCGTCCTCTGGGCGTTGACGCTCGTCACGCTCGTCCCCGGCATCCTGACCATCGTCCTCTGCATCACGCTGTCCGTGCTCGCGGCGGCGTACTTCCTCGTCTACTCGACATCGGTGATCGCGGCGACGTGCGAAGGAGAGAACGAACCGCCGCGCTGGGCGGACGCCGGCCAGGACTATCTCGAGATGCTGCGCCCGATCGGCTGCACCCTGCTGCTCGCGGTGGCGTGCTTCGGAGTGCCGTACATGCTGGCACGAATGGTCGGAGCGAATCCCGTCGCGCGTTGGGTCGTGACGCTCCTCGGAGTGGGGTACTTCCCCGCCGCGTTCTCCGAGTTGGCCGCGACGCGATCGATGCGAGCGACGCTGCCGGACATCGTGGTCCCGGTGATGATGCGCGACAAACGACTCGCGCTCCTCGCGATCGGGATGCTGCTCGCGTTCGTGCTCGCGATGATCGTCGCCTCGTGGTTCCAAACGCGCGTCCCGTTCATCGGCGGCGCCGTCGCCGCGGTCCTCATCGCCTACTCCGCGATCGTGACGGCGCGCGTGCTCGGTCTGGTCCGCCGCGCCGTTGCGCGCCCGTGATCGCATCGCTTCTCTGATCGATCCGCGCCGTCGCCGGAGACGTCCATGTTCGCGTCCCTCTCTCTCGTCCTCCTGTCCGCCGCTGCGCCGCAAGTCGACACGGAGCTGCGCGCGAAGACCGACGCACTGTTCGCGGAATGGGATCACTCGGGCACGCCGGGCTGCGCGCTCGCGATCTACCGCGACGGCGCGATCGTCTATTCGCGCGGCTACGGCATGGCGAGCCTCGAGCTCGGCGTCGCGATCTCGCCGCAGACCGTGTTCGACATCGGCTCCACGTCGAAGCAGTTCACCGCGACGTGCATCGCGCTGCTCGCGCAGGACGGGAAGCTGCAGCTCGACGACGACGTGCGGAAGCACCTTCCGGAGCTTCCGGAGTACGAGGCGCCGATCACGATCCGGCACCTCCTCAACCACACGTCGGGCCTGCGCGACTACCTCGAGCTGATGACGCTCGCCGGTCTCGACGAGCGTGATCACACGACCTGCGCCGATGCATTCGCCCTGATCACGCGTCAACGCGCACTCAACTTCCCGCCCGGCTCGAAGCACCTCTACTGCAACACCGGATACTTCCTGCTCGCGCAGATCGTGGAGCGCGTGTCGGGGAAGAGCATGAAGGACTTCGCGCGCGAGCGGATCTTCGCGCCGCTCGGCATGCGGCACACCGAAATCCTCGACGACTGCACGCGCATCGTGCGGAATCGGGCGAACTCGTACGAGCCGGGCGAGGCGGGCTTCGTCGAGCACACCTCCGATTGGGAGCAGACCGGCGACGGCGGCGTGCAGACGACGGTCGAGGATCTGCAGCTCTGGGACGAGAACTTCTACACCGGGAAAGTCGGCGGCCGCGAGCTGCGCGAGACGCTCGAGACGCGCGGCAAGCTGACCGACGGCACCGTGCTCGACTACGCGTGCGGGTTGATGCTCGGGGAGCTGCGCGGGCTCGACGTCGTGAGTCACGGCGGCGCATGGGTCGGCTTCCGCGCCGAGTTGATCCGCGTGCCGTCGCAACACTTCTCGGTCGCGTGCTTGTGCAACCTCGGCTCGATGAACCCGCAGGGCCTCGCGCGTCAGGTCGCGGAGCTGTGGCTCGGTTCCGAGATGACGCACGATGCGCAGCCGCCGGCGGCGCCGGAAACGGATGCGCGCCCGGCCGTGGACGTGCCGCCCACGGAACTCGCGCCGCTCGCCGGTCGATATCGCCGCGAGGATCTCGTGATCGACGTCGCGCTGGGAGACGGCGGGCTCCGGATCTCCGGTCCGGCGGCGCGCCCGGGGCGACTCACGCCGCTCGGCGACAACCGCTTCCGCCGGGAGAACGCGCCGCGTCCGATGGACGTCGTGTTCGTGCGCGACGGGCTGCGATTCGAATTCAAGGACGGCACGCGATGGGACTTCACCGCGATCGAGCCGTGGACGCCGACGGCGGCCGAGCTCGCGCGGTTCGCGGGTAGGTACTCGTGCGACGAGATCGGCACGCCGATCGAACTCGCGATCGTCGACGGCTCGCTCACCGTCGTCGGGCATCGCACGCTCGCGTCGATG
>CAZBOK010000453.1:0-3695 GCA_964493525.1 uncultured Phycisphaeraceae bacterium
CCAGGCAGCGGATCGCGCCGTCGTTCGGGTCGATCAGCACGATCGCGCCCGGGTGGCGCACGCGATCGAGCACGCGCTCGGCCGCGCACTGCACCGCGGCGTCGATCGTGATCCGCACGTCGAGTCCGTTCTGCGGCGGGACGCGCTCGAGGAGCTTCGTGTCGTTGCGGGCGCGATCCTGCTCGACGAGCCGCCAACCGCGGCGCCCGCGCAGCACCGGTTCGAGAAGACCTTCGAGCCCCGCCCGCCCCTGCTCCTCGTCCGGCATGTAGTCCGTCTCGCGCAACCGCGATCGCAAGATGTCGATCGCTTCCGCCGCATCGGTGTCAATCTCGCTCGCAGGTCGGCTCGTCAATTCGCGCAGGCGGAGTCGATCGCGCTCGGTCAGCGAGACAGTCTCCTCCGTCGGTGGGCCGACCCAGCCGAACAGCACCGGCGAGAGGTCTTGGTACTCCGGCGCGTAGTACCGTCGATCGAGGTCCGACACCTCGAAGCCCTGGTATCGCTCCGGCACGACGTTGACCAGGCAGACCGCGGGGTAGGGGATCGCGTCCGCGATCGTCCGATCGCGCGACTCGAGGTCCGTCCGGATCCGGCGCTCCGCGCGCACGGCCTTCTCCGGCGTGTCCGCCGATTCCTTCGCGAGCGCGTCAGCGACCTGCGCGTCGATGTCGGCGTTCTCGGATTCGATCGCCGCGATCAATGCGCCGGGCTTCGCGTCGATCGCGCGCTCGAGCTCGATCAGCGCGCGGCCGTGGTCGCGGATCTCGCGAGCGACCCGTGCTCGCGACCCCGGCACCAGGTCGCCGAGCGCGGCGTTCAATCCCTTCGCCTGCGCGCGCGCCTCGCGGAACGCCGCGTCCGTCAGGTGCAGCAGGCTGCGCACGTAGAACTGGAAGTCCTTCGAGATCTCCTGCGGCAACGCGTCGACGTCGGTGTCCGTGAGATCGAGGATGCGCTTCGTCCAGTCCTCGGGACGAGCCAGGAGATCGCGGATTCCCGGGGTCACGATGTCGCCGCCGCTCGTCTCGCGCAGGATCAATCGCAGCGCGCCCGACAGCTCGCCGATCGGGGTCTTCTTGCGGAAGTCGTTCGCGACGAACCGAAGGCTGTGCACCGTCGACGACGCGGCGATTCGGCGCCCTTGGTGATCGACGATCGCGCCGCGCTGGAACGGGATCTCGCGGCCACCTTGCTGCGTCGACTCCGCTTCGCGCTCCCAGAACTCGTGCATCTTGAACTGCAGGTGCGCGAGCCGACCTTCGACCGCGATGAAGAACATCGCGATGACGGTGAGGATCACGCGCAGGCGGAGGAGGACGCGCACGACGAAGAGGCTAGCGATCGTGCCGCGCGGACACGAATGCGTCCGTGCGCTCGCGCGGTTACGGCCCGACGCGGAGCAGCCGCAGCGCGCCGAAGATCCCCGGGGCGAGCAGGGCCGCGAACAGGTTTGCCGCCGTGTACCGCAACCAGTCGCCCGCGGCGCGCGGGCCGGAGAAGCCGAGCGCCTGGCTCGCGATCGCGTGCAGGACGACGTACGCGAGCGCGCCGATGAACGCGACGACCCACTGCGTCCCGATCCGCTCGCGGAACACGACGTCGCGGAGGCGCGCGGTGACCGAAGCGATCGCGAGGTAGATCAGGAGCGTCGAACCGACCGGCTCGAGGTCGAGCGCCGAGCGCAGGATCCCGAGCACGGCGGCGCCGGCCGAGACGCTGCCGCGGCGCGCGAACAGCCCGAGGTACACGGCCAGCGTGGCCCCGACGTCGGGCGCGAGCGCGAGGTCGCGGCCGACGACCGCCTGGCCGAAGAAGAGGAGCGTCGCGATCAGCGCGAACGGCACGTGGGCGAGCATCAGTTGCCCCGCTCGCGGGCGGCTTCCGCCCACGCGTCGGTCGGGAAGCCGTCGCGCCAGGTGACCTCGGTGTCCTGCTCGGGCGCCGCGCGCGGTCGCAGGACGTCGATCGAGTCGCCGTCGACGCCGACGACGCGGCCGACGAGCAGCGCGCGCGGGACGTGCGCGCCGCGGCCGGCGGTCACGAGCAGCTCGCCCGCCTCCGGGACGCGCGCCCCGTCCATCACCTCGAAGCGCCCGCCGTCCTTCCAGCGGCGCTCGGCCCGCACCTTCAACGGATACGGACCGGCGGGCGACATCACGAGCAACTGCCAGGTCTGGCCCGGGTCGAACACGCCGCGCACCTTGGCCGCGTTCGCGAGCTGACTCTCGACGACGCCGACGAACACGCCGGCGACGATCAGCGCCGCGCGATCGCGGAGCCCGAAGCCGGTGACGACGGCGCCGTCGCGCCACGGCGACAGGAGCCCGCACGCGATCGGCTCGACGACGCGCGCCTTGAACTCGTCGGCGTCGTCGCTCGCCGGTGCGGAGCGTGCGGGAAGCACGGCGACGGCGTCGAGCTGCCAGAACTGCAGCGACGGGACCAGGCAGTACCCCTGACGCCCGGTCTCCGCGAGCAACGGGTTCTCCCGGAGGCGACCGAGTTCGATTCCCGTGGGAAGGGTCGGAACGGTGGCCGGCAGCAGGTCGGAGACGTCGGGCACCGTGACGAGCAGGCCGGCGCCGAGGTCGCGCTCGCGTTCCGGGTTCATCACCGCCGCGGACCAGTCGCTCCATTCGACTCCGCGCGTCACGAAGCGGACCGGTCCGCCGCCCGACCCGCCCGAAGCACTCGACCCGCTCGGCTCGCCCGCGAGGCCGACGAACCGCGCGCCGGGCGTGTACGGCGTCTTCACCACCGCGATCCCGCCGCGCGCCCATTCGACGAACCCGACGCCGACGCGGCCCGCGAGCACGGGGTCGCCCGGCGTCAGCTCGCAACCGGCTCCCGCGTCGATCAACATGCGCCGCGTCTCGGTGTCGACGTCGACGACGCGCGCGATCACCGCTTCACGTCCCGGCGCATACTGCTCCGCTCCCGCCTTGAGCGCGGCGTTCCACGACGCGATCCCGGTCGCGATGCGGACGCGATCTTCTTCGCGCGCCTCGGGCTCGCGCACGACGGAGCGCAGCTCGAGCTGCTCGAATCCGGTCGACAGCGGGCGGTAGAGGTGGACGGCGAGCAGCTCGAAGCGCCGGAGCGGACCGGGAGCGGCCGGAGTCAGCGCGAGGATCGCGACACCGAACACGATCAGCCCGACGGGGGTCGCGACCGAGAGGCGGGTGGTCTTCAAGCGAAGCCTCGCGGGCCGCTTACGGGATCAGACTTCGTCGTTGGTCTCGAGGACCTTCGAGTACAGCTCGAGCTGGTTCAAGAACTCGCCGGTGCCGCGCGCGACGCAGGTCAACGGATCCTCGGCGACCTTCACCGGCAGCTGGATCTCTTCCTCGATGCGACGATTGAGGCCGCGCAGCAGCGCGCCGCCGCCGGCGAGCGTGATCCCGTTGTGGACGAGATCCGCGGAGAGTTCCGGCGGCGTCAGCTCGAGGCACTGCTTCAGCGCGTTGATGATCGAGCGCACCGGATCGCCGAGCGCCTCGCGCACTTCTTCCGAGCTGATCACGGCGCGCCGCGGCAGGTTCGCCTGGAGGTCGCGGCCGGCGATCTCCATCTTCTTCTCTTCGCGCAGAGGGTACGCGGAGCCGATCGCCATCTTCACCTGCTCGGCCGTCTGCTCGCCGATCAGCAGGTTGTAGTGCCGCTTGACGTACGCGACGATCGCTTCGTCCATC
>CAZBOK010000454.1:0-3681 GCA_964493525.1 uncultured Phycisphaeraceae bacterium
GGCTTCAACAAGGAGGAGGCGGCGACCTTCCCGGACAACTCGCAGGCGTTCCTCGCCGCCGCTTCCGCGTCGCTCGAGCTCTCGACGCTGAATCACGTGAAAGTGGTCTCGCCGACGGCGACGCTCGACAAGGCGGAGATCGTTAGAGTCGGCTACGAAGCGGACGCCCCGCTCCGGCACGTGTGGTCGTGCTACTCGGGAGAGGAGCGGCCGTGCTGGCGCTGCGAGTCCTGCCTGCGCTTGAAGCGAGCCCTCGAGCGCGGCGGTCGGTTCGACCGCTTCGTGGCGGAATGGAGCGAAGGGACGTGATGCGATCGATCCGTTGGTCCGTCGCGGCCGCCGGGATCGCCGCGCTGGCGATTTGCGGCTGCTACACCGGTCCGTCCGCGGGCGGACCGAGCAAGTCGGCGTTCGTCATCAACGACTTCAAGAGCCGGCAACCGGTCGAAGTCGCGATCCTCCCGCTCACGATCGCGGCGCCGAGCTTCCCGCGCGCCGGCGACGCGAAGTTGCGCGCCCACCTCTACCGCGCGTTGATCGCGAAGGGGTACTCGCCGCTCGCGCTCGACTACGTCGACGGTCGAGTGTCGGGCCTCTTCGGCGGCCGATCGGCCGATCCGCCGGTGCCGATCGACGCACTGCGCTCGTCGCTTGACGCCGACGGCTTCCTCCTCGTCGAGGTCCAGAAGTCCGAGTCGGGCGCGAGCGCGAAAGGCGGCGGCTGGCGCCTCGCGGCGCAGGTCAAGCTGCTCGAAGCCCGCACCGGAACGACGCTGTTCGATCAAACCGCCACCACGACGCTCGACGTGAGCGCCGACTCGAACGGCAACGTGTCCGATCGCGACCTCGACGACGCCATGCAGAGGTTCGCGAGCCAGTTGGTGGTGCGGCTCCCGAACAAGACGTGATCGCCGACTGGAAATCCCCTTCCGTCGCGCGAAAACGGCCGGTAGCATCCGCCGGATTCAATTCAGAGTGTGAAACATTCAGGTGCGCGGAACGCACCTCCGTTCGGACGACGTTCATGACGCTCACGGTCGAGGACAAGGCGAAGATCATCGACGCCTACAAGGTGCACGCGAAGGACACCGGCTCCGCCGAGGTCCAGATCGCGCTGCTCTCCACGCGCATCCGGCAGTTGACGGATCACTTGAAGTCCCACCGGAAGGACCACGCTTCGCGGCGCGGGCTTCTGATGTTGGTGGGACGGCGGTCGACCTTCCTCAAGTACCTCCGCACCGAAAACGAAGAGCGCTACGACGAGATCGTGAAGCGACTCGATCTCCGCCGGTAGCCGCCCCGAGCGTCCATTCAGACGTCGACGACGAGAGCGGAACGCATGCCGCCCGTCGCTCCCCTCGTTCAGAGCGAAGCCCCTGAATCCCTGCCACTCGCGGCGATCCCTCGTCGGGCTCGCGCGACTGCGGGATTCCAGGTCGGCAGGGGAACGTCGGATCGCCGCGAACCCGCGGCGGGCCGCGCACGATACCTGGGAGGTTTTCAGTGACGTTGGTTCGTGTTGAGAAGGAAATCGGCGGGCGCACGCTCGCCATCGAGACCGGCCGCCTCGCGAAGCAGGCCGACGGTGCAGCAGTCGTGACGTTTGGCGGATCGGTCGTCCTCGTGACGGCGCAGTCCGCGCAAGCGCGCGAGGGGATCGACTTCTTCCCGCTCACGGTCGAGTACCGCGAGAAGCTCTCGGCCGCGGGCAAGTTCCCCGGCGGCTTCATCAAGCGGGAAGGGCGCCCGAGCGATCGCGAGATCCTCACGATGCGCGCGATCGACCGCCCGGTCCGCCCGCTCTTCCCCGAGGGGTACATCAAGGAAGTCCAGATCATCGGCACGTTGCTCTCGGTCGACCGGGAGAACGATCCGGACATGCTCGCGCTGATCGGCGCATCGGCCGCGTTGTCGCTCTCGTCGATCAACTTCCTCGGCCCGATCGCGGGCGTGCGCGTCGGCCTCATCGACGGCGAGCTCGTGCTGTTGCAGACGACGGAGCAGCGCAGCCGTTCGCGCCTCGACCTTGTGGTCGCGGGCACGAACGACGCGGTCGTGATGGTCGAAGCCGGCGCCAACGAAGTGACCGAAGAGGTGATGATCGAGGCGATCCAGTTCGGCCACGCGGCGATCCGCGAGATCATCCCGATGATCCTCGAGCTGCAGGAGAAGGCCGGCAAGCCGAAGCAGGAGTTCGTGCCGCCCGCGAGCGACGAGGCGCTGAAGGCGAAGGTCGAGACCTACCGCGCGAAGATGCGCACGGCGCTGCAGACCGAAGGCAAGCACGCGCGCCAGGCGGCGGTCGACACCGTCAAGGCGGAGGTCGTCGCGGCCTGCACGGCCGGCATCACCGACGCCGTCGAGCTCGCGGCGCGCACCAAGGCCGCGAAGAAGGCGTTCGAAGAGCTGACTTGGACGACCGAGCGCGCGCTCATCATCGATCTCGGCCGCCGCGTCGACGGTCGCCATCCGAAGGAGGTCCGCGCGATCTCCGGTGAAGTCGGCCTCCTGCCGCGCACGCACGGCTCCGCGCTGTTCCAGCGCGGCGAGACGCAAGCGCTCGTCACGGTCGTGCTCGGCACCGGCGACGACGAGAAGCGCGTCGAGAACGCGATCGAGGATTTCTCGAAGCGCTTCTACCTCGACTACAACTTCCCGCCGTTCTCGGTCGGCGAAGTGCGCCCGATCCGCGGCGTCGGCCGGCGCGAAGTCGGCCACGGTGCGCTCGCGGAGCGCGCGGTGTCGATCATGATGCCGCCCGCCGATTCGTTCTCGTACACCGTGCGCGTCGTGTCCGACATCCTCGAGTCGAACGGCTCGTCGTCGATGGCGTCGGTCTGCGGCGCGACGCTCGCGCTCATGGACGCGGGCGTGCCGCTCGTGAAGCCGGTCGCCGGCGTCGCGATGGGCCTCGTGATGGACGGGAGGAAGTACAAGATCCTCACCGACATCGCGGGCTCGGAAGACCATAACGGCGACATGGACTTCAAGGTCGCCGGCACGCGCGAAGGCATCACCGCGCTGCAGATGGACATCAAGGTCGGCGGGCTCACGCACGCGATCCTCGAGGAAGCGCTCGCTCAGGCGAAGGAAGGCCGCCTGCACATCCTCGGGAAGATGCTCGAGGTGCTCGACGCGCCGCGCGCGAACATTTCGCCGTTCGCGCCGCGCCTGCACCGCCTGCAGATCCCGGTCGACAAGATCGGCACGCTGATCGGCCCCGGCGGCCGTCAGATCAAGGCGATCCAGGAAGAGACGAAGGCGAACATCGAGGTCGACGACGACGGCGTCGTCCTGGTGTCCGGCGAGAGCGAGGAGGCGGTCATGAAGGCCGTGAACCTCGTGCGCGCCGTGACCGCCGAAGTCGAGGTCGGCTCCGTGTTCGATGGAAAGGTGATCTCGATCAAGGAGTTCGGCGCCTTCCTCGAAATCGGCCCCGGGCAGGAAGGTCTCTGCCACGTGTCGGAGTTGTCGGACCAGTATGTCCGCAACGTCGATGAGGTCGTGAAGCTCGGCGACGTGCTGAAGGTGAAGGTCATCAACGTCGATCCGACCGGACGCATCAAGCTCTCGCGCCGCGCGGTGATCCTCGAGGAGCGCGGCGACGCGCCGGCCCCCGAGGGCGCGGAGATGGCGGCCGAGGGCGGCGCGGGTCCGCGCGGCGGCGGCGGCGATCGCGGT
>CAZBOK010000455.1:0-3676 GCA_964493525.1 uncultured Phycisphaeraceae bacterium
CTCGTCAAGATCGGCGATCTCGCGCGCCTGTCGAACGTCACGCCGCGCACGCTGCGGTTCTACGAAGACCTCGGCCTGATCGAACCCGACGGACGCAGCGTCGGCGGTTTCCGCCTCTACGGCGTCGACCAGATCCACCGCCTGCGTGCGGTGCTCGCGCTCAAGGAAGTCGGCTTCAGCCTCGAGGACATCCGCGCCTACCGCGCGCTCGCCGAGCACGGCGAAGGCGGCTTCGAGGTCATGGCGCGGCTCCGCGGCCGCATCTCCTCCGGCATCTCCCAACTTCGCGATCGCATCACCCGACTCGGCGCCGCGCTCAAGGATCTCGAGAGCGCCGAAGCGGTGGTCGCCGCGTGCCACGGCTGCGAAGGCAAGCGTTACGACGCCAAGTGCCACGACTGCTGGAAGCAGCTCGCGGGAGGAACACTCCCCGACGCGCTGCGCGCGGTGGTGTGAACGGCGAGCCGATACAGCGATGACCACCGCACAGAAAACCCTTCTCCAGCAGGTATGCGCGCGGGGCTTCGTGACCTACGCCGAGATCGACCGCTTGCTCGGCGACGGCGGCGCGGTCAGCGCGGGCACGTTGAAGCGGCTCCTCGACCTCCTCGCGCACGTCGAGGTGCGCGCTGCGCAACCCTCCGACCCTTCCCCGGCAAGCCAGCGGAAGGGTGGCTTCGACGGACTCCTGCGCGACGCGCGCTCGGGAGACCCGCTCTCCGTCTACATCCGTGAGATCAATGCCGTGCCGCGCATGGAGCACGAGGACGAACTGCGCCTCGGGCGCCGCATGGAGTTCGTGCGGCAGCGATTTCAACGCGCGATCCTCGCCGCGGGGATCCCGCTCGCGGTCGCGCGCGCGATCTTGAAGACGAGTCGCATCCGTCCGCTGCTCGACGCAGGGGCGGGCTCCACCGGACTCGCTCGACACATTCCGTCCGGCGCTCGCGGTCGGAAGGTGCGTCGCGCGTGCGCCGAGTTCAGCGCGGTCCGCGAGGAGTTCATCGTCCGCAACCTGCGCCTCGTGCTCGCGGCGGCGCTCGCCTACCGCACCTACGGCGTGCCCGTGCTCGACCTGATCCAGGAAGGCAACGCCGGGCTCATCCGCGCGGTGGAGAAGTTTGACTGGCGGAAGAACGTGCGCTTCAAGACCTACGCGACCTTCTGGATCCGTCAGGCGATCGAGCGCGCGATCGCGTTCAACAAGGGCATCGTGCGGGTGCCGAACTACCTGCAGCAGAAGATGCGCCGGCTCCGTCGCGAAGGAGCGATCCCGAAGAAGAACGAGGATGCGTCGCTCGCCGAAGTGTCGCGCGCGTTCGAGCTGTCGCCGCAGATCACGAGCCACCTGCTCGAGACCGAGCGCGCGACGACGTCCCTCGACATGCGTGTCGGTGAGGACGGGGGCGAAGCGCTCGGCGCGCTGCTCCCCGCCGAGGCGGAGGAATCGTTCCTTCCCAACTGGGAGATGCCGCTTCTCAAGTCGCGCATCCGCGAGCTGCTGGAGACGCTGCCGAACCCCGAGCGCGCGATCCTCGAGTACCGTTACGGGATCGGAAACGTCGAAGCGCTGACGCTGGAGGAAGTGGGCCGCAGGATGAACGTCTCGCGCGAGCGCGTGCGACAGCTCCAGGTGCGGGCGATCCGCAAGCTCCAAGCCCCGGGGCTGATCGCCCGCCTCGCCGGCTTCGTCTGACCCGATCGCGGCGCCGGTTTCGGAGTCACCCCTTTTTTCCGGCTCGATACACTTCCCCGGCGTTCCCCGCCGCTGCCCGGCGGCGAGCCGCCCGTGAGCGCGAGTGAGTTCGAACGATCGTCCAGTTTCGTGGCTGTGGATCTTCCTCGCGGCGGTCGTCGTCGCCGTGCTCGCCTGGGTTGCGTCGAACGTCGATCGCCCGCGCGTCGAGAAGTCGAAGGCTCCCGCGACCGGCCGCGCCCAGCGCGTGATCCTGATCTCGCTCGACACGGTGCGCGCCGATCACCTGAGCCTGTACGGCTACCCGCGCCCGACCACTCCGAACCTCGAGAAGCTCGCGACGCGCGCAGCCGTGTTCACGGAGGCGATGTGCCACGCGCCGTACACGCTGCCGTCGCACATGTCGATCTTGACCGGGCTCTACCCGCGTGCGCACGACGTCCGCTTCATCACCGATTCGCTCGCCGACTCGCACGTGACGATCGCGGAGGCGCTGCACGCGGCGGGTTACAAGACGGCGGCGTTCACGGACGACGGCTTCGTGAACAGCACGTTCGGCTTCAACCAGGGGTTCGACTTCTATGACGACATCCCGAACCCCGGCGCCGCGCTGACGAACGGATTCCGGCGCTACGGCAACAAGCTCCACGAGTGGATCCGCCGGCATCGCGAGGATCCGTTCTTCCTCTTCATCCACTCGTTCGATTGCCACGGCCCTTATCAGGTCGAGCCGCGCTACCGCGAGGCGCTCGGCGCGACGAAGCCCGTGGTCCCGAAGGCTGCGTCCACGCCGGTCGATCAGTACCCGTACGTGAAGTCGCTCCGCATCCACCGGTACTTCGAGCTCGAGAAGCACCCGACGCTCGAGGACGTCGTCGACACGTATGACGGCACGCTGCGGTTCGCCGACGAACAGGTCGGGAAGATCGTCGACCTGCTCGATGAGCTCGGAATGTTCGAGGACACGCTGCTGATCATCACGTCCGACCACGGCGAATCGTTCCTCGAGCACGGGCTCTACGTGGGCCACGGACTGATGCTCTACGAGGAAGAGGTCCACGTCCCGCTGATCGTGAAGTTCCCCGCGGGGAGATTCGCCGGCGTGCGCTGCCAGGACATCGTGCGGCACGTCGATCTCTTCCCGACGATCACCGCCGCGACGGGCGCCGAGTGTCCGCGCGAGGTGCAGGGGATCGACCTCGTGCCCGCGCTGCTCGGCGAGGATCGCGAGCCGCGGATCGCGGTCGGGTGGTCGCCGAATCTGTGGAACCCCGACGTCCGCGGCTCGGCCGGGAGCACGCACTACGTTCGCCGCCAGAACCTGAAGTTCGTCGAGCCGCCGCGCATCGATCTGCGGCGGCTCGTGAACGAGCACCTGATGAAGCCGGAGGAAGGCGAGTCGGAGTACGACCTCGTCGCGGATCCCTTCGGGCTCGCAGCCCGCGTGGACTACTCCGAGCAGATGTTCGATCTCGCGGCGGATCCGGGCGAGAACACGAACCTCCTCCCGGAGCGGCGCGAGGAGCGCGATCGGATCGTCCAGCGCATCGAGAGCCTCGACCGCGAGAACGAGAACCTCTGCGAGCTGTTCCATCGCCGCGGCGACGCGCCGCGCGTCGCGCTGTCGGACTCCGAGATCGATCGCCTGGTCCAGCAGGGGTACATCTCGGCCGCCGAAGGCCGCGCGACCAAGGCGCGTCAGGAGCAGGACCGCATCGAGCGCGAGCGGAAGGACAAGGAGCTCGAGGTCGACGCGGCGGCGCGCTTCGACCGGTGGGCGGCCGGCGACCGCGAAGTGACGTTCACCGAAGACCTGATCCGCGCGCTCGTCCGCGTCGGCAAGATCGACGACACGAAAGCGAGCGAGCTGCGCGCGCGCTTGATCCAGCGCGAGTCCGCGGGCGGCGCGAAGAAGTGACGGAGCGGTCGCGTCAGGCGCCGGCCGCGAGCTTCTCGATCCACCGGAACACTCCGCGCGGG
>CAZBOK010000456.1:0-3644 GCA_964493525.1 uncultured Phycisphaeraceae bacterium
GGCGACGAGCCGGATCGATCCGGTGCACGGCGCTTTCGCGGAGTCGGGCAGCGCGATCTTCGTCTTCGCGTCGAGATCGCGATCCGGGTCGAGGACCAGCTCGATCGGCGCGTCCTGGACGTGATCGCCGCTCGCGTCGGTGACAACCGCATGCAGCGTGAGCGCGAGCGGATAGTCGAGCTCCTCGCGGTAGAGCTGCGTGACGCGCAGCGACACCGTGAACGGGCCGGCCCCCACCGCGGTCGGCGGATCGACCCGGAGCTTCAGCGTGTCGAGCGCGCGCTCGTCGGGCGTCCGTTCGCGGCCGGCGACGGAAGCCGTGAGCTCGGCGAGCTCGCGCATCGCGTTCTTCGTGTCGCCGCCGAAGAACGCGACGGTCAGCCGATCGAACGCGCGGTTGACGTCGGCGAGCGCCGCCCCGCTCGGATGGTGCTCCGCGTAGGCGCGCTCGAAGCGCTGGTATGCATCCGCGAAGTCGGCGCGCGTCGCCTGCGCCGCGGCGTTGGCGGCGCAGGCTGTCGCGATCGCGACGACGAGTGCAGGGAGCCGCGTCATGCCGCACGCTCGCCGAGCGCGCGCGCGAGGCCGGCGTCGATCGTCGGCGCCGTGAAGGCGAACCCGGCCGACGCGAGCCGCTTCGGCGTGACGCGCGCGGAGCGCAGGAGGAGCGCGTCCGCCATCTCGCCGAGCGCGAGCCGCAGGACCGGTGCCGGCGCGGGGAACACGGTCGGTCGGTGCAGCGCGCGGCCGAGCGCACGCGTGAACTCGGCGTTCGTCACCGGCGCGGGCGCGACGCAGTTCACCGGCCCGCGCAGCTCGTCGTGGTCGAGCGCGAAGCAGAATGCGCCGACGAGGTCCGCGAGCGCGATCCAACTGATCCATTGCGTTCCCGACCCGAGCCGCCCGCCGAGGCCGAGCCGGAACAGCGGCAGCATCTTCTTCAGCGCGCCGCCGTCGCGCGCGAGCACCAGGCCGGTCCGCATCTGCGCGACGCGGATCCCGGCGTCGACCGCCGGCTTCGTCGCCGCTTCCCAGTCGCGGCAGACGTCCGCGAGGTAATCGGTGCCCATCGCCGACCCTTCGTCGACCGAGCGGTCGCCGGTGTCGCCGTAGAACCCGATCGCCGATGCCGACAGCAGCACGCGCGGTCGGCGCTTCATCTCCGCGAGCGCGCGGGCCAGCGTCTCGGTTCCGATCGCGCGGCTGTCATGGATGCGCTGCTTGCGCGCCGCGCTCCACCGACCGCCCGCGATGTTCTCGCCGGCGAGATGGATCACGGCGTCGAAGCCGGGGGCCGCATCGAGCGCCGCGCGATCGATCTCGCGCTCGATCGGATTCCATCGCACGCCGTTCGCGCCGCGCGCTCCGCCGCGAACCAGCGGGACGACGGCGTGCCCCCGCGCCGCGAGGCCGCGCGAGAGCGCGGCGCCGACGAGGCCGGTCGATCCGGACACGAGAATGCGCATGCATCGGATGGTAGCGGACGGTCACGACGTCTCGGCGAAGACCTTCTCCGGCCGGAGCGTGCGCGTCGCGCGATCGAACCGCAGCACGGCGACGAGGCGTCCGTCGGCCGCGTGCGCCCGCAGGAGATCCGCGGCCGGCTCGGGGTCGGGCGCGACGAGCGTCAGTCCGTTGCGCACGCGCCGCTCGGCGTCGGCGTCGAGATCGACGCGCGGCCAGCTCGCGATCCCGGACTCGATCGGCAGCGCGCGCACGCGCCACGTCTCGCCCGAAAGCGACGAGAGCGGCGACGATCGATCGATCGAGAACGGTCCGCTCGCGGTGCGGCGGAGCGCGGCGAGGTATGCGCCGCAGCCGAGCGCCGCCCCGACGTCGCGCGCGAGCGCGCGGATGTACGTGCCCGCTCCGCAGCGCACGTCGATCTCCAGGAGCGGCGGCGCGAACGCGACGATCTCGATCGCGTGGATCGTGACCTTGCGCGCCGCGATCTCGACCGCCTCGCCGCGCCGCGCGCGCTGATACGCCCGCACGCCGTCCTGCTTGACGGCCGCGAACGCCGGCGGCCGCTGCGCGATCTCGCCGCGAAACGAATCGAGCGCCGCCGCGACCCGCTCGCGCGTGACGTCGACCGGGCGCTCGTCGGTGATCGGTCCTTCGGCGTCGTCCGTCGCGCTCCGCGCGCCGAGTCGGATCGTCGCGTGGTAGCGCTTGTCGTGCGCCGTCAGGTATTCCGCGAGCCGCGTCGCCGCGCCGACGAGCACGACGAGCACGCCGGACGCGAGCGGGTCGAGCGTGCCGGCGTGCCCGACGCGCCGCTCGCCGGTGATCGCGCGCACCGCGTCGACGACGTCGTGCGACGTCGGGCCGATCGCTTTGTCGACGACGAGGATCGCTCCGCTCATCGCGGGATCGACTCCAGCGCGGCGATCGCGAGCCGGTCGCCCGCCTCGCGCGCCGCGGCGAGCACGCGCCCCGCGTACGCTCGCCAATCGAACTTCCGCGACGTCGACGCGAACGTCATGCAGCGCACCATCCCGAATACCGGCCGCGCCGGCGCCCACGGGCGATCGTGCTTCCCGGCGATCGACCACGCGATGCCGGTGTACCCGTTCGGGTCGCGGCCATCGAGCTCGTACCGGTCGTTCAGCTCGATCGCGATCGCGAACGCTTCGTCGGGCGTCTTGCTCCACTCGAGGATCTTCTTGCCCCAGTACATGCGCATCACGTTGTGCATGTGGCCGGTCACGCGCATCTCGTGCTGCGCGGCGTTCCACAGCGGATCGGCGGTGCACCCGTGCTCGAGCTGCTCGTGCGTGTAGGCGTGCGGCCGCGCGTCGCCGGCGTGCTCGACGAGCGTCTTCAGCGCCCACGCCGGTTGACCCGCGAGGCGGTCGTAGTCGCGGTTGCGCGCGACGTAGTTGATCGCGAGCTCGCGCCGCACGATCAATTGCTCGAGGAACGCCTCCTTCGCCGCACTCGGAGCGTCGGCGTCCATCACGATGCGCGCGACGGCGCGCGGTCCGAGATGACCGAAGTGGAGCCACGGCGACAGCCGGCTGGTGCCGGCCGCATCCTCGGGGCGATTGCGGCGCTCCGGATAACCGCCCAACCGGCGCCGGACGAACTCGCGCAGCTCGACGTGCGCGGCGCGCGACCCTCCTTTGAACGTCGTGACCGGGTGCGCGGAGCGATCGATCGGGAGCCGCGCGAGCAGCTTCTCCTTGCTGATCGACTCCGACGCGGGAACCTGCGACGGCTTCACCTTCGCGCGACGCGACGGCGGGTCGACCAGGAAGTCCGCGAGCAGGCGGTGGATCTTCGGGCGGATCGTGCGCGCGGCGAACTCCTCCTTCTCGAAGCACGCGGTCGGCACGACGACGTCCGCATCGACGGTCACGAGCGGCACGCCGACGCGCTCCGCTGCGACGACGCGCCAACGCTCCGTCTCGCGCAGCGGGTTCTCGTCGCCGACCACGACCGCCGCTCCGACCTCCGCGGTGAACGCCTCGAGTCGATGGTTCGGGAACGGCCGGTACACGAAGCCGGCGCCGCGCCGCGTCACGTCGCGCTCGACGTCCGCCACGCCGTCGAGAAGGAACGCGTAGTGCCGCTCGTTCGCGTGCGGGAAGAACGGCACCGGCGCGAGGAACACGAAGAGCGGCAGCGCCAACGCGTTGGCG
>CAZBOK010000457.1:0-3641 GCA_964493525.1 uncultured Phycisphaeraceae bacterium
TCGAAGTCGGCGTCGCTGGTGAGGCGTCGCCCGGTCGCGATCGAACCTCCGAAGAAGAACGTGGGCCGCTGGCGGATCGGATCCTGCGTCGCGACGAACGCGGCGCCGTGGCGGGCGCGGAAGCGATCGAGCGGCGTCGCCGTTCCGGCGGCGGGATCGGCGCCCGACGCGAGAGACGTGAGGCAGACCAAGGAGAGAGCGGCGGCCAGCGGGAATGCGCGGCGCATGGGGGACTCCGGGAGCGGGGAGGAATTCGGAGGGCGCGAGAACGCGGGCTGTAGGGCGCCGGAGGATAACCCGCGCGGCGACGGCCCTACAATCGGCCGGCTCGATGACCGAGGCCTCGATCGACGTCGCGGAGATGCCGTACCCCGGGTACTTGCTGCGGCGAGTCCTGCAGCCGGGCGAGGTCCACAAGGCGCGCGTCGTGAAGGTGCTGAAGGACGGCGAGCGCTTCGTCGTGAAGGACGTGTCGGGGATGCACGGCTTCCTGCGCTGGCTGTACGGGCGGCGCATGCTCGACCGCGAAGCGCGCGCGCTCGAAGGCCTCGCCGGCTCCACTCACGTGCCGCGTCTGATCGCGCGGATGTCGCGCGACGTGATCGTGATGGAGCGCATCAAGGGCAAGCCGCTGCATCACAAGAAGGTCGTGCGGCTCTGGATGAACGAAGCGCTCGACTCGCTCGGCGCCGCGATCGCCGAGATGCACGCGCGCGGCTTCGTCCACCTCGACCTGCGCCAGCGCGAGAACATCCTGGTGCGGACCGGCGGCCACGTCACGCTGATCGACTTCGAGAGCGCGTTCGATCTCTCGCGCGGCTTCATCCGCCGGCGCGTGCTGTTCCCGATGCTCGCGCGCATCGATCGCCACGCGCTCCTGAAGTGGCGCTACCGCTTCGCGCGCGACTCGCTGTCGAAGCGCGAGCGGCGCCGCGTGAAGTCGTATGGGCGATTCCGTCGCTTGTGGAAGCTGAAGCGCATCGGCCGCTGGTTCCGAAAACGCTTCGAACGATCGACGAACACGGGGTGAGCGAGCGCGCGGCGGCGACACCGGTCGGGTGGGAATTCGAACACACCCGTTGTGCGTGTCCCGAGTTGCCTCCACCAGATTCTGTGTTTTCGGGACTGCGCAGAACTTGACGCGCACACTCTGAACAAAGACACTCCCGCACGGTTGGCGCGGCTCCGCGGTCGCCATCCTTTCCGGAACATCGACATCCGTTCTTTCGTGCCGTGGCGCGCCGGGCCCGGCAATGAGCGACCGCATTCCGCACGGAGGACAAGCGTGGGGAACGTTGGCAGTATCGAAAAGGTCATGGTGTTCGGGATCCTCGGCATCATCGTCGGGATCCTCGGCATCGCGGTGTGGAGCGGGAACGACACGACCGATCCACCGACGACTTCCGCGCTCGAGAACAACTCGAAGAAGAACGACGCGCTGAAGCCGGGCCCACGCTCCGCCGAGGTGCCGCGCAAGCCGGCGACGGAATCGTTGCCGAAGGTCGAGGCCCCGATGAACGTGCCGACCAACGGTTCGTCGAATCCGACGAGCGCGAACCCGCCGAGCATCTCGGCGCTCGGCAACACGCCGAACAACCCGCTCACGAATCCGCTGACGAATCCGACCGCCGACACGCAGAAGCCGGTGCTCGGCGGCTCGACGCCGGCGACGGATCCGAAGACGCTCACGAAGGCTCCCGACGTCACCGTTTCCTCGCTCGACTCGCACGGAAAGAACGACCCGCGCGACCTGACGAAGCTGAACGCGCCGCGCACCTACAAGGTCCAGGCCGGCGACACGCTCACGAAGATCGCCACGACCGAGCTCGGCGGGCGCGAGCACGTCCAGGACATCCTCGACGCGAACAAGGGCCTCGACCCGCGCCGACTGAAGGTCGGCCAAGAGATCGTGCTGCCGACCCTCGGCGCGAAGTCGCCGGTCGTGAACCCGGTCAAGAAGACGACCGACAAGAAGAACATCGAGGAGCCGACGGCCGGCGTGAAGAAGTCGACGACGGAGCCCGCTCCGATCGGCAAGCCGGCGACGCGCGTGCCCGAGACGAACGCGCTCAAGGGCAACAACGCCGGTGACGTCGCGAAGGGCGCGAACGACGCGAAGACGGCGCAAAAGCCGGCCGCGGGCGGCGCGCGCACTTACACCGTGAAGAAGGGCGACACGCTCTACTCGATCTCGAAGCAGTTCTACGGCTCGGGCGCGAAGGTCCAGGAGATCCTCGCCGCCAACAAGGCCAAGCTGAAGAGCGCGAACGACCTCTCGCCCGGGATGGTCCTGAACATCCCGTGAACGGGACCGATCTCGCGGGACGCCTCGCGCGCCTGCGGGATCGTCCCGCACTCGTCGTCGTCGGATTGATGTCGGGAACGTCGGCGGACGGCGTCGACGCCGCGGTCGTGCGTCTTTCCGGCGAGCGCGAATTCGAACTGCTGGCGCTGCACGCCGATCCGCATCCGAGCGAGTTGAAGCGACGCATCCTCGGCGCCGCGAACGCGGGCGCGGCGGAGATCGCGCGCCTCGACGTCGCGATCGGCGAACGTTTCGCCCGCTGTGCGCTCGCCGCGATCGCGGCCGCGCGGCTCACGAGCGCGGACGTCGATCTCGTCGGATCGCACGGCCAGACGATCGCGCACGTCCCGCCGGATCCGACGACGCATGCCGCGGGCGCGACGCTGCAGATCGGATGCGCGGCGGTGATCGCGGAGCGGACCGGCCTTCCCGTCGTCTCCGACTTCCGCGCGCGCGACGTCGCGGTCGGCGGGCACGGCGCGCCGCTCGTGCCGTACGTCGACCACCTCTTGTTCGCGCGGCCGCCGGAGACGCGCGTCCTCCTCAACATCGGCGGCATCGCGAACGCGACGATCGTGACCGGCCGCGCGGAGGACGTCGTCGCGTGCGACGTCGGTCCGGGCAACGCGCTCTCCGACGCGCTCGTGCGCCTCGCGACCGACGGCCGCGAGGCGTTCGATCGCGGCGGCGCGCGCGCGTCGAGCGGGCGCGCCGATGCACGACTGCTGGCCGAGCTGCTCCTGCATCCGTTCCTCGCCACGGCGCCGCCGAAGTCCGCGGACCGCGACCTGTTCGGCGCGCCCCTCGCGCGCAAGATCGCCGCCGATCGTCCGGAGCTCGCGCTCGAGGATCGACTCGCGACCGCGGCCGCGTTCACCGCGGAAGCGATCGTGCGCGGCGTTCGACAGCTCGGCGTGGCGCGCCCCGACCGCGTGATCGCGAGCGGCGGCGGCGTGCACAACGCGGCGATCGTCCGCGAGCTCGCGGCGCGTCTCAGCTGCGTGCCGATCGACACGAGCGACGCGCATGGCGTCCCGTCGCAGGCGAAGGAGGCGCTCGCGTTCGCGATCCTCGCCCGCGAGTTCGTGCGCGGCCGTCCGGCGAACCTGCCGCGCGTCACGGGCGCGTCGCGCGCCGTCGTGCTCGGATCGTTCACGCCGTGAGCGCGGCATTCATCGGTTCATGACTTGTTTTTCGCGGCGCGGGCGCTGATCTCGACCGCTCGAACGCGAACTCACTCACGAGGCTGCGAATCCCCATGCGCGCGCGCGAACGTCTCACCGCCTCCGTCGGCGTCATCGGCGGCAGCGGGCTGTACTCGATCGATGAACTGAAG
>CAZBOK010000458.1:0-3635 GCA_964493525.1 uncultured Phycisphaeraceae bacterium
CTCGTCCCGCACACGACGATCGGCCGCCCGCCCGCGGCCGCGGCGAACGCGTCGTACGCGGCGAGTCCGACGGCCGCGAGATCGCCGATCCGCGCCGAGCCTTCGCTCGCGCCGAAGCCGGGGTAGTTCACCGACCAGATCTCGGTCGACGAGCCGCGGAACTGATCGATCGCGATGCGCGACGCGACTTCCGCGCGCTCCGCGTTGCCGGTGAACATCAGCACGAAGTACGCGGGCTCGCCGCCGGTGTGCGCGACCGACACCTCGAGCGCGTGGCCGCGGAAATCGATCATGCGGTTCCGGACCCCCGGCATCGGGATCGCGCCGCGCGACGGATGGATCAGCAGGCGGTCCGCCCAGAGGAACGCGGCGGCCATCGCTCCGACCACCACCGTGATCGTCGTCGTGACGAGGCTCATGCGCCGCAATGGTATGCGAACGCGCGGAGCGTCACGGCTGGAGGACGATTTCGAGGCCGGGCGTCGAGCTGACTCTGAACCCCGACGGCAGGCACGGACCGTTCGGCCAATACGGCAGCGCCTGCACGTACGCGGTCACGCCCGCGTATGCGGGCACCGGCGGGATCGGCGCCGGCAGCACGAGTTCGCCCGACGCGTCGTTCGGGAGCGCGGTGACCAGCGCGATCGAAGCGAGCTGCACGTGGAAGACGAGGACCGCGCCGGTGCCGGCGAAGTCGGGTTGCGTCGCGATCAGGAGCCACGTCGGCGTGTTCGGCATCCCGCGACCCGCGCGCAGGCGGAACGCGGAGTTGCCGATCGTCGGCGAGCCGTTGCCGAGCAACCACTGCGGGCCGAAGCAGCCGGGAGTGCCGTGCCCGTACACCGTGAGCCCGACCGGCTCGCGCCCGACGTTGCGTGCGATCGACACCGTGTGGAGCTGATCCGCCGTGACGACGTCCGGTTTCCCGTCCGAGTCGAGGTCGGCGACGTCGCAGTCGAGCGGCGCGATGTGCGCCGCGTAGCTCTTCGCGGCGAACGCGAGCGCGCCCCGGTTCTCGAACACGACGAAGTGCTCCGGGTACGCCTCCGACATCACGACGTCCGCGTCGCCGTCGCCGTCGAGGTCGCGCACCGCGAGCCCCATGTCGTCCTGACCGAGATCGTTCACCGCGTCGGTCCCGAGATGGATCGGCGCCGCGAAATTGCCGCCGCCGAGGTTCGGCAGGACCGTGACCCCCTTCGCCACGCCGCAGGCCGCGATGACGTCCTGGAACCCGTTCCCGTCGAGATCGGCCGCGGCCGTCTGGGTGGGGCCCGCGTCGACGTCGAGGAACTGCGGAGCGGAAAGCGCTCCCGCGCCGCCGTTCGTGAGCACCGCGACTTGGGACGACGACTGCAGTGCGCACGCGACGTCGAGATCGCCGTCCTGGTCGAGATCGACGAGCGTCAGTCCGAAGGCGCCGGCGCCGGACGGGAACTCGACGCTCGGTGCGAACGATCCGTTGCCCAGTCCGCGCAGCACCGCGGCGCGCTTCGGCGTCGGGAGGGACGCGACCGCGTCGAGGTTGCCGTCGTGGTCGAGGTCGCCGAGCGCGACCGCGTCCGGCGGCGAGGGGACCGTCGCCACGCTCGGCGAAGCGAACGCTCCGTGACCGTCGCCGAGCAAGACGTCCAACCCGCTCACGCCCGCGCACGCCACCACGAGGTCGAGATCCGAGTCGTGGTCCAGGTCGCCGCTGTCGAGACCCGCCGGTGCGGGACCGACCGCGAGCGTCGAGGTCTGACCGAGCCCTCCGGCGCCGTCGTTCGTGAAGATCGCGACGGCGTTCGACGCGATCACCGGCGGGAGTCCGCCGAGCGCGAGCGCCAGGTCGGGCATGCCGTCGCCGGTGAAGTCGGCGAGCTCGAGATCGGAGGGGATGTCGCCGCCCGTGTAGTGGGCGACCTCCCCGCCTTGGAAGCGGCCGCCCGGCCGGCCGAGCATCACGATCGCGTCGTAACGGCCGCCGCCGGCGAGGTCGAGGTCGCCGTCCGTGTCGAAGTCGGCGAGCGTGAAGCCGCCCTTGTAGATGCTGACCGGGTCGTCGCGCGTCGGCGCGTCGAACGCCCCGCCGCCGAGGCCGCGCCGCACTTCGATGCCGTCCGACTCCACCACGAGATCGAGCTTGCCGTCGAAGTCGATGTCGTCCGTGCGCACGCAGTAGATCCGCGACGTGTCGCTCAGGATCGCCATCGACGCGAAACCGTTCGTCGTGCCGGACAAACCGTTGTTGATCAGCACGCGCAGCTCGAACAGGTTCGATCCGTTGCCGTCGCCGACCGCGACGTCGGGGAAACCGTCCGCGTTGAAGTCGCCGGCGCACAAGCTCGAGTGATCCACGTTCGGCGACGTGACCGAGCGCTTGCGCGGAAAGGCGCCCGCGCCGTCGCCGTAGTAGGTCGTCTCGAGCGTGCCGGTGTTGAACTGCGTCACCGCGAAGTCGAGATCGCCGTTCTGGTCGAAGTCGTCGAGCGCGATCCCCTTGCAGCCCACGACGCCGGTCTTCTGGATGAGCGTGGGGAACGCGCCGGTGCCGTCGTTCACGAGGACGTCGACGATCGCGAGGCCGCCCGTCGAGCAGACGAGGTCGGGTCGGCCGTCGTTGGTGACGTCGCCCGCCGCGAGGTTCGTGGGGAACTCGTCGACGACGTAGTTCGAGCCCGCGCCGAGTCCGAGCGGCCCGTTCTTCGCCACCTCGATGCCGCCGGGACCGCCGCCGGCTCCATACAGCGTCATGAGATCCGGTCGTCCGTCGCCGTCGACGTCCGCCGCGGCGACGTCGCGCGAATAGGTCGGCAGCGTGCGCGTGATCTTCGTGGGGAAGTTGCCGAGCCCGTCGCCGAAGAAGAGCGTCACGCCCTTGAAGTTGTGGGCGCCGGTCGACGGCAGGCCGGTGATCGCGACGTCGAGGTTGCCGTCGCCGTTCCAGTCGGCGTGCGCGGCGCCGTCGCCGTCGCCCTCGAACGTCAGCTCCTGACAGGGGAACAGCGGGGGATCGCCGGCGCGCGCCGACGGGACGAGCGCGAGCGAACCCAGGAGCACGACCGCGGACGCGACCCGGCAGTCGATCGACACGGCACACCTCCGTCGGAAGTGGCGGCGATGGTAAATGACCGACCGCGATCCGGGCGGAATCGCGGTCGGTCATCGAGTTCGCCGCGACCCGTTCACGAAGGGGCGGCCGTTCAGTGCCCGGTACACTCCGCGTCTCTCGTTCGGGGACCACGACCGATGAAACGACTGCTCGGCATCGTCGCTCTCGCATCGATCTCCGCCGCGCCCGCGCGCGCGAGCGATCAGGACTTCTACCTCTCGGTCCCGGTGCAGAGCGGGATCCTCAAGCTCGACGCTCAGACGCTGCAGCTCACGCCGTTCGCGAGCGGACTCGGCATCCCGTTCTATGGGTTCTTCGACGACGCGGGCGCGCTGTACATCCCGGACCGCGAACTCGGCGCGATCGTGAAGATCCTGCCGAACGGACAGATCGTCCCGCTGACGGCGGGCGGACTGCTCTCGTCGGTCGTCACCGTGACGCCGGCGCCGCAGGGCGGGATGGTCGCGAGCGATCTGCCGCTGAACAACGTCGTCCACGTGTCGTCGACCGACCCCTACGCGGCCGGGGCCACGTTCGCGTT
>CAZBOK010000459.1:0-3626 GCA_964493525.1 uncultured Phycisphaeraceae bacterium
GCTCGGCACCGGCATCCTCGCCGCGCCGCCGGCGATCGACGTCCTGCCGCTCGGCCTCACGCGCTCGCTCTCACCCGCCGCGCCGACGCGCGACCCGGCGGGACGCCTGCGCCTCGCGCACTTCGGGAACCTCGCGCCGGTGAAGGGCGTCGACGTGCTGCTCGACGCGATCGCCGCGCTCGATCCGGCGCGCCGCGCGCGCGTCTCCTTGACCTTGCTCGGCCGCGCGACCGACGCGGCGACGGCGGCGCGCATCGACGAGAAGTGCGCCGCGCTCGGCGGCGTCCCGATCCATCGCGAGGCGGCGTACGACACGGCGCGACTCGAGCGGCTCGGCGGCGAGGCGGACGTCGCGGTGTTCCCGAGCACGGCGTCGGAGACCTACTCGCTCGTCGTCGACGAAGCCCTCGCGCTCGGACTCGGCGTGATCGTGTCGGATCGCGGCGCCGCGAAGGAGCGCGCCGGCGCCGCGGTGCGCGTCGTCAAGACCGCCGACGCCGCGGCGCTGCGCGACGCGATCGCGGCCCTCGTCGATCGACCCGAGCAGGTCGCCGCGATGCGCGCCGCGTCGCGCGCGCAGACGTTCACGATCGCCGACCACGCTCGGACGCTCGACGCGGTCTACGCGCGCGTGCGCGCCGCCGGCGCGCGGACACCGCCTCCGGAATCCGCCGACCTCGCGGAGCGTCGACTCGAAGCGGCCGACGTGCGCGCCGCGCGGCTCTCGGCCGACCGCGAGCGCATGCGCGGCGAGCTCGATCCGCGCCTGCCCGAGCACGACGCGCGCTTCCGTTTCACGCCGCTCGCCGATTTCGCCACCGTCCCCGGCGGCACGGTCGTCGCGCTCGCGCCGCACCCGGACGACGAGGTGATCGGCTGCGGCGGCGCGCTCGCGATGCACGCCGCGCGCGGCGACCGCGTCGTGGTGGTGCACGTCACCGACGGCGCCGGCGGCAAGTCCGGCGCCGAGCGCGCGAAGATCGCGGCGACGCGCAAGGCGGAGTCGAAGGCGGCGTGCGCGATCCTCGGCGTGACGGAGACCCGCGCGCTCGACTTCCCGGACGGCGCGCTCACGCCGGACGGCGCGTTCCTCTCCGGCTTCACCGGCCTGCTGGACACGCTCGCGCCCGACGTCGTCTACGCGCCGTCGCCGTTCGAGCATCACCCCGACCATCGCGCGACCCTGTGGCTCGCCGCGAAAGCGCTCGCGACGATGCGCCAAGGCGGCCGCGCGCCGCGCGTGATCCTCTTCGAGGTGAACGAGCCGGCGCCGCCGACGCGGCTGCTCGACGTCACTTCGGTGTTCGCGAAGAAGAAAGCCGCGCTCGAGTGCTTCACCAGCCAGCGCGGCGCGCTCGACGTCGTCGCGAAGTCGCTGACGGCGAACCGCGCGCGCACCGTGAACGTCGACCTTCCGCAGGTCGAAGCCGCCGAGGCGTATCGCGACCTCCCGGCCGCGCGGCTCGTCGACTGGATCGCGCACGCGGCGCGCTTGATGCGCGTCGCCGAGCACCTCGACGGGGAGATCGCCGCGAGCGCGACGCCGGCGCCGGCTGCGCGCGCGAGCGATGGGCCGGCGACACCGCGGACGACCGTGCCGGTGACCGCGGTGATCTCGACCTGGAACAAGAAGGACGACGTGCGCGAGAACCTGCTCGCGCTCACGCGGCAGACGTCGCCGCCCGCGGAGATCGTGGTCGTCGACAACCACTCGAAGGACGGGACCGCGCAGATGATCCGCGCCGAGTTCCCGAGCGTGAAGCTGATCGAGATGCCGCACGACAAGTTCGGCGCGTGCGAGACGTTCAACATCGGCATGAAGGCCGCCACGCAGCCGTTCACCGCGATCATGGACGACGACGTCGTCGCGCCGCCCGACTGGCTCGCGAGGTTGTGGGAGCGCATGCAGCGCGAGCCGGCGACCACCGCGATGGTCTCGTCGGAAGTGATCGAGCCCGGGATGCCCGAGGAGTTCATCCGCGACCTGCAGGTGCGGCGCGAGCGCTACATGGCGACGTTCCGCGGCTGCGGGACGCTCGCGCGCACCGACGTGCTGCACCGCGCCGGCTTCTACGACGAGCGCTTCTTCATCTACGGCAACGAGCGCGATCTCTCGGCGCGCATCCTCGGCCTCGGCTTCCGCATCCTGCAGTTCCCGGAGGCGCAGCTTTTCCACAAGACGCCGTTCGGGATGAAGGCGGGCAAGCGCTCGCTGTACTTCCACGTCCGCAACTTCTGGCTCTACGCGTTCAAGAACTGCTCCTTCGGGCAGATCGTGCGCGCCGGCTTCATCCTCGCGATGAAAGGCCTCGGCGTCGGCGGCTCGCGCAAGCACGCGAGCGACGCGACCGGCACCATCGGCATCGACCGCGCGGTGAAGGAGACGCCCGGCGGTCTGTGGATCGCGGTGAAGGCGACGCTCGCGGCGGTCGCGATGCTGCCGTACTGCCTGAAGCATCGCCGCGTGTGCACCGCGCCCGACTTCGAGCCGCCGGTCCGATGAGCGCGCCGACGAAGGTCAGCGTCGCGATCGTCACGTTCAACGGGAGAGACGACCTCGAGGACTGCCTGCGCTCGGTCCTCGCGCTCGAAGGCGGACCCATCGACGACGTGATCGTCGTCGACAACGCGTCGACCGACGGCACCGCCGAGATGGTCGCCGCGAAGTTCCCGAGCGTGATCTACAAGCGCCTGGCGACCAACGACGGGCCCTGCCCCGCGCGCAACGCCGGGCTCGAGGCGGCGAAGCACCGCCTCGTGTTCCAGCTCGACCAGGACCTCGTGGTGCGGAAGGACTGCCTCGCGAAGCTCCTCGCGGCGATGACTCCCGAGCACGCGGTCGTCTTCCCGCGCGCGCTCGACGCCGCGCATCCCGACGTCGTCCACTACGACGGCGGCGCGTTCCACTACGCCGGCGTGATGGCGCTCCGCCATTTCTTCCGGCCGATCGCGGAGTGCGATGCGCAGCAGAAGGACGTCGACGCGTTCATCTCGCTCGCGGCGCTCGTCGACAAGGACAAGCTGCTCGCCGTCGGCGGCTACGACCCCGCGTTCTTCATCCTGTTCGAGGACCACGACCTCAGCTACCGGCTGCGGCTCGCGGGCCACAAGATCCGCGCGCTGCCCGACGCGATCGTCGAGCACCGCGCCGGCACTGCGGGCATCTCGTTCCGCGGCGGCGATCGGTATCCCGCGCGGCGGCTGTTCCTGCATTCGCGCAACCGCTGGATGGTCGTGCTCAAGTGCTACCGCTGGCGGACGATCGTCCTCGCGATGCCGGGCGTGCTGTTCCTCGGCGTCGTGTACCTGTTGTTCGCGATGTTCCAGGGAGCGGCGGGAGACTACGTGCGCGCGAAGCGGTCCTTGATCGGACTGTGGCCGCACATCCGGGAAGAGCGCGCGCGGATCGCGCGGTTCCGGAAGGTGACGGATCGCGAGCTGCTCGGCGCGCCGGATCTGACGTTCTCGCCGCGGATCGAAGGCGGGCGGAAGAAGGATCTGGCGGGGAAGGTGATCTCCGGGATGTTGCGCGTTTGGTGGTGGATCGTGAGACCGATCGCGGGGTGAGGGCGGGTGGGTGTGCTTGCGACGCGCCGGCGGGTGCGAGGGGTCGCTCGCTCTGCGGT
>CAZBOK010000460.1:0-3616 GCA_964493525.1 uncultured Phycisphaeraceae bacterium
CCCGCCGATCCGGTCGGGCGCGAGCGTGCGCTCGCGGGGGCGCGGGCGCTGCTCGACGAAGCGGCGCAGGCGGATCCGACCTGCGTGCGCGCGTTGCTCGATCGCGGACGCTTCCGGATCGTCGCAGGCGACGCGGTCGGCGCGGTGACCGATCTCGAGGAAGCAGCGCGCCGCGGCAGCGATCTCGCCGAGCCGCATCTCGAGCTGGCGCGGTTGATGTTCTCGCGCGCGCAGGACGGCGCCGGCGCCCGCGAGTTCGCGGAAGCCGAGCGCATCGCGGGGAAGGACGACGCCGAGGTGCGACTCGTGCGCGTGCAGCTCGACCTCGCGCGCGGCGATCTCGCCGCGGCGAAGTCCGAAGCCGACCGGCTGCTCGCCGACGTGAACCGCCTGCGTGGCGGGAAGCGCGAGCTCGCCGATCAATTCCGCCGCATCGCCGTCGCCGCCGAGGACGGCCGCGACGCGAAGCTCGCGGGAGCCGCGTGCCGCGCCGCGCTCTCGCTCGGCCGCGACGACACCGGCCAGGCGACGGCGTTGATGCTGCGCCTCCTGCGGCAGGCGCGCGACTTCGGCGGGATGCTCGACCTGCTCGATCGCGCGGAGCAGGACCGCATCCCGGTCGAGAACGCGCGCACCGAGCGCGTGCAGGCGCTGAAGAACGCGGGTCTCGCGCTGCTCGCGACGCTGCAGGCCGACCAGCGTCCGGCGGCGCGCGAGCGATTCCTCGCGGCGCTCGAAGCGACCGAGGATTTCGCCGACCTCGGATCGCTGCCGTCGCTCGTCCGTCAATTGTGCGAGGAACCGGGCGGCGACGTGCAGCGGCTGGTCGCGCCGGCGCGCCGCGCGTTCGACCTCGGCGTCGCCGCGATGCGCGAGCGGCGCGCGGACGCCGCGCTCGCGCTGTTCGACGTGTCGCTCGCCCTGGTCCCGGGCAACCCCTACGTGCTCGTCGACCGCGGCGTGGTGCTCGGCGCGCTCGGCCGCGCCGACGACGCGCGCGCGAGCTTCGAGGCCGCCGTCCGCGCCGCGGAATCGCTCGGCGATACCGAAGCCGCGAACGCCGCGCGACGCGCGCTCAAGGGCTGATCGAGTCGCCCGCCTGCACGTTCACGGCCCCGGGATGTGCGCCTCGACGACGTTCGTCGGCAGCAGCACTCGCGGATATTCGCCGCTCTTCGGCCCGACGAACGCCTGCACCCAGAGCGTCTTGCCCGCGGCCTCCTTCGCGAACGGCACGTCGATCTCCGCGCGTCCCGTGGCATCGAGGTCGACCTCGCTCGGGTTCGGCCACATCGACCCCGCCTTGAGGCCGAGCACGCGTCCGAGCTGGATCGATTGCGCACCGGGCTCGCTGGCGACGTGGATCAACGCGTGTTCGCCGGCGCCGCCGGATACCGCGAGGTGCGCGCGATTCGCGGAGACGTCGATCACGAGGCGCGGGCCGACCGCCACCATCGCCGCGGCGAGCGTCGCGCACCCGCGCTCGGTCGCCACGGCGAGGTCGTGCGCGCCGGGCGCGAGCGGCGGCAGCAGGACGTCGGCGCTGCCGTCGTCGATCACGCGCACGAGCTCCGCGCATTCGTCACCGACGAAGAAGCGCGGCGCGCTCGGCCCCGCGAAACCGCCGCCGCGCACGCGCGCGACGACGCCGCCGGTCGCGGGCGCCGCGGCCGGCTCGACCGACGCGAGCCGCGGCCGCTCGCCCGGCGCCGGCGCCGCTCCGTTCGCCCGGCCGGAGTCGGCGAGCGCCTGCTCGATCGCGTCGCCCAAGAGGTCGGCGAGTCGGGCGTGGCCGGTTTCGGTCGGGTGGATCTTGTCGTAGTAGAACCCGTCGCCCGAAGTCGGCAGCGCGGTCGAGCCCACCACGCACGGCACGTGCGACTCGCGCGCGACCTGTTCGATCTGCCGCGAGTATTCGCGGCGTTCCGGATCCTTCGCGATCTCCGCGTCGGGATGACAGTGGACCAGCACGATCGGCAGCGCGCCGGCGGCGCGGATCCGGTCGATCATCGCGCGCTCGTTCGCGGCGAGCGCGTCCTTCGGCACGCGGCGGCCGCTCGGTGCGCGGCCTTCCTCGACCGCGCGCACGGCGTCCTGCGGATCTCGCACGAGCGCGCGGCCCCACAGCGGACCGAGCGTGCGCTCGATGAACGCCGCGAAGCGGCTCCTGCCGAGCAGCGTCGCCAGCGCGCCGGTTCGCGCGACGGCGTAGCGCGACCAGTCCTCGTCCGCGAAGCCGACCGCGCCGGTCGCGTCGTTGAAACCGGACAGCGCGAGCACGACGACGTCGGGCGCGAGCGGCAGCACGCGCTCGTCGAGGTCGAGGCGGTTCTGCCAGGTCGAGTACGCCGGGCAGCCGGCGTTCACGACGTCGACGTCGAGGTCGGCGTGGCGCGATCGCAGCGCCTGCTCGACGCGACCGACGAACGAGTCGCTCATCCGCACCCCGAAGCCGAACGTCGTCGAATCGCCGAGGACCGCGACCCGCAGCATCCGCGCGTGGTGGGGCGGATGCTCGGCGCCGCGGAACGCGTGCTCGTCGGTGCGCGCGACGCCGCGCGCGTTCTTGCGCGGCTCGAAGAATCGCGTCGGACTCTTCACGAAGTAGGACGGCTCGCTCCCGGACACGAACGCCCAGCCGAGGTCGAAGTCCTTGAACGGCTTCTCGACGCGCGCCGGCGCGACTCCGAGCGCGCGGCACGCGAGCTCGAGGAGGAGCAACGCGACGCACGGCGAGAGCAAGGCGAGGAGCAGCCGTCGGATCCGAAGCGACACGGCCGGCGATTCCACGACCGCGCGGGCCCGCCTTCAAGAATCCCGCCCCGATCGGTCGATGGTCCCGGCACACCTGTGACGATCGGTCGGGCCACCCGGGGTCCGGCCGCTCCTTTGACGGATGCGCCCCCGCGCGAGACGGGAGCGCGTCCGATCCGGAGCAGCGATGACACCCGGGATCCTCCTCTTGTGCGGCATCCTCGCCGCGAATCCGCCCGTCGACGACAAGGCCACGCTCACCGAGCGCGGGCGCGTCTACCTCGAGCTGAAGCGATTCGACCGCGCGGCGGAGGCGTACCGCGCGGCGCTCGAGCTCGATCCGGACGACCTAGAGACGCGGTTCCTGCTCGGGCTGTCGTGCTACGGCGCGAATCGCTTCGACGAAGCGGAGCCGCTCCTGCGCCGCGTCGCGGAGGAGCGTGGCGATGATCCGCTCCCGTGGGAATTCCTCGGCCGGCTGTACCAGCAGCAGGACAAGCCGAAGGAAGCGATCGAGGTGATCGAGCGCGCGATCGGACTCTCGCCGCAGGACGCGCGGCTGGTGAACCAGCTCGGCTCGTGCCAGATCCGCGTCGGGGAGTCGGAGGACGCGCTGCGCTCGTTCCTGCACGCGGCCGCGCTCGACCCGGACTACGGCGTCGCGCGATACAACGCGGGCGTGGTGCTCGCGTCGATCGGCGACAACGAGCGCGCGGTCGAGGAGCTGACCGCCGCGTCGCGCGCGATGCCGAACGACCCGGACCCGCCGGCGACCCTCGCCGAGATTCAATACCGGCTCGAGCGGTTCCCCGAGGCCGTGCGCTGGGCGCGCGAGGCGGTCGCGCGCGCGCCGAACGACGCG
>CAZBOK010000461.1:0-3601 GCA_964493525.1 uncultured Phycisphaeraceae bacterium
ACAACCACCCGCACGGGAGCAGCGCCGTCAGCGCGCCGATCTGGAACGACCGCGCGGCGCCCGCCCCGCCGCGGATCGCGCGCAGGACTCGGACGAACGGACCGTGCACCGCGACCGCGCCGACGCCGCGGCCGCCGAACGCCGACCACAGCGAGAGCGCGCCGCCCGCGACGAGCACGATGCCCGCGAGCACGAGCGCCGCGCGCTGCATCCCGACCAGGCGACCCGCGGCGTTCGCCGCTCCGCCGACGAGCCCGGCGAGCGCGCCGAGCGCGAGGTACGCGGCCAGCCGACCGACCTGCCACCACGCGAAGAACCGCCGAGCGCCGGCCGGCGACGCGGACGACGGCGGCGCGACGATCGTCAGCAACGGCCCGCACATCGCGCCGCAGTGCGGCGAGCCGAGGAGCGCGGTGAGGAAGACGGTCGAGAGCGCGAGTTCCACGTCGGCCTCAGCGCGCCGCCGGAGTGAGGAACGCGCGCGTCGCACCCTCCGCGTCGCCTTCGCGCGAGTGGATCGTGTACTCGAACTGCCAGATGCCGCGGCGGTCGGAGTCGAGCGTCGCGCGGAACGCGCCGGAGCCGGTCGTCCGGACGGCGAGCGGGTATCGATCGCCGGCGCGCGCGTTGTGGAACGCCACGACATCGAGCCGCGCGTCGTCGAGCGGATGGCCAGCCGCGTCCGTCACGACGAAGTCGACGTCGGTCCGCCCCGGCGCGCGGGCCGAGAGGTCCGCCGTCAGGTGGAAGCCGAGCGCCGCCGCGTGGGCGCGCGCCGCGGCGATCGAATCGAAGTGATCGGCCTTCCACTCGTAGTTCGGCTCGACCGCGAAGCTCGGGTCGCTCGACGACACGACGATCGCGGTCGCGCACCACAGGAGCGACGAGCCGAGGAGCCCCACCACGACGGCGGTCCAGCGCGCTTTCGGACTGATGCGAATCATCGGTCGCCCTCCTCGTGATCGTGCCGCTCGGGCTCGACGCCGCCCGAGAACAGCGGGCCGAGCAGCGCGTGATCGAAGACCTGCGCGTGGCCGCGATCGTCGGTCACGGTGAGCCGGACCGACGCGAGGCCGTGGTCGAAGAGATTCGCCGCGACGGTGATGCGCACCGCGACGGTCGTCGAGTCGGTGGCCGCGACCTCCGCCGTCGGCTCGCCGCCTTCGAACTTCGCGAACTTCGCGCCGGTCGGCGGCTCCGGCATCGACACCGTGTAGCGGTGCGGCACGTCGTCCCGATTGGTGACCTTCAGGCGCACGAGGTTCTCGACGCGGCCGTCGTCGAGCACGCGGTAGGGCGTGCCCGCGGCGCGCAGCGACGTGACGTCGAGCGGAGAGCGCGCCGCGAGCAGCGTCGCGAGCGCGATGAGGATCGCCGTGAGAGCGGCGGGATAGATGATCACGCGCGGGCGCACGATGCGCCGCTTGCCGTGCTCGAGGCTCGCTTGCGACGAGTAGCGGATCAGTCCGCGCGGGCGCGCGATTCGCTCCATCACCGCGTCGCACGCGTCGATGCACTGCGCGCAGCCGATGCACTCCATCTGCAGCCCGTCGCGGATGTCGATCCCGGTCGGGCACGTCTTCACGCACAGCTTGCAGTCGATGCAGTCGCCCTTCGCGACCGCCTCTTGCGCGCGGATCGGGCCGCGGGGTTCGCCGCGATTGCGGTCGTATCCGATGATCAGCGAGTGACGGTCGAGCATCACCGACTGGAACCGACCGTACGGGCACGCGAGCGTGCACATCTGCTCGCGGAAGAACCCGAAGTCGATCAGGATCATCACCGTGACGATCGCCATCACGATGAACGCGGACCAATGCTCTCCCGGCGGCCGCGTCATCCAGCGCTCGAGCTCGTCGACGCCGACGAAGTAGGCGAGGAACACGTTGGCGAGCAGTGCGGCGATGACGACGTAGATCGCGAGCTTCGCGAGCTTCCGGCCGGGCGTCGCGCGCTTGCCGTCCTTGCCTTCGAGCCAGCGCTCGATCGGCCGGAACACGAACTCGAGATAGACGGTCTGCGGGCACGCCCATCCGCACCACACGCGGCCGAACAGCGCGGTCAGCAGGAAGATCGTCACGAAGACGGCCAGCAGCGCGAGCGCGAGCAGCAGCGTGTCGGTCGGGAAGAACGTCACCCCGAACACGTGGAACCGGCGGTGGACGAGGTCGAGGAGCAGCGCCGGCTGGCCGTGCACGCGGACGAACGGCAGCGCCGCGAACAGGAAGATCAGCGCCCACGCGAACACGCGGCGTCGCGTGAGGAACCGACCGGCCGACTGGAGCGGACGCAGCCAGCGCCGACTGCCGTCCGCCTCGAGCGTCGACAGGACGCGCGCGTCGCTCGGCCTCATCGGCGCCTGCGGACCGTGCATGATCCCACCGTCACGGCTTCGCCGGCGGCGCGGACGGCGCCTTCGGCCACGGCGGGATCACGTTGCCCTGCGGCGCCTTGCCGGGCACCGGATGACGGCGCAGCTCCGCGACGTAGGAGCCGAGCAGGACGATCTGCGTGTCGGCGAGCTGGCCCTTCCACGTCGGCATCCCCTTCGCCGCGACTCCGGCGGAGATCACCGCGGGGATGTCGGTCAGCGTCTTCACGTTGATCCACGAGTCGTCGGTCAGGTTCGGACCGACGTTGCCGCTCGCGTCCGCGTTGTGGCACTGAGCGCACTTCGAGCGGAACAACGCGCCCATGCCGGCCATGGCGATCTTGTCGTCCATGAACCGCAGCAGCGTCGGCTCGTCCGGCGTGAGCTTGCCGTAGGTCTGGATCAGGCGGTCGGCCTGATCGGCGAGCTCCTGCTGGTACTCGCCCTGGATCGAGACCCCGTTCCCGAAGTGGTACCAGAGCGTGTAAGGCCCGCAGAACAGGATGCTCAGCCAGAACAGCGCTCGCCACCAGCCGGGCAGCGGATTGTCGAACTCGCGGATGCCGTCGTACTCGTGCGCCATCAGGAGCGGTTCGCTCGGGTCGTACTCAGACATGGCTCCCTCCATCGTTCCGTCGCGTGATGACGCCGTCTTCGAGCGGCAGGCGGGCGTGTCGGCTCCAGCGATCGTCGCGCTTGCCGTAGAGGCGGAAGCAGACGACGACGAACACGAGCAGGAAGAACACCGTCGCGATCTCCTTCAGCACGTTCAGGTCGACCGTCAACAGCACGAGTGCGTCAGTGCGAGCCACCGGAGCCTCCCGAGTCGTGCGTGCCGGCCGCCGGAGGAGTCGCCGCGATGTCGGTGGGCGCCGGCTTCGCGATGTCGGTTCCGAGACGGAGCAGGTACGCGATCAGAGCCATGACCTTCTTGTTCTCGAGTCCGGAGCCCTTGAACGTCGGGTCCTCCTGCTCGAGCCGCGCCATCAGGCTCTTCGCCTGATCGCGTGCGAGCTCGGCGGCGTGGCCGACCTCGTCGCGGTACGGGACGCCGAGCGTCACCATCGCGTTCACGCGCGGGTCGGCGCCGGCGAAGTCGGTGTCCTGGTCGAGCAGCCACGAGTAGGGCGGCATGATCGAGCGCGGGCTCGTGTCGGTCGGGCGGTTCAGATGGCGGACGTGCCACGCGATCGAGCTGTTGCGCTGGCCGATGCGGTGCAGGTCGGGGCC
>CAZBOK010000462.1:0-3594 GCA_964493525.1 uncultured Phycisphaeraceae bacterium
CACGTCCGGCGGCGGCGCGCGGCGCGGCGGCACGAACGCCCAGTGCGGCGCGTACTCCGCGCCCTGCTCGATCCACGCCACGAGCGTTTCCTTCTCCCGGGCATCGAGCGGGCGGTGCAGGTCGGGCGGCGGCATCACCTCGTCGTCGTCCTCGCTCTCGATGCGACGGACCAACTCGCTCGATCGCGCGTCACCTGGAACGATCGCGCGCTCGCCGCTCTCCAGCGTCGCGCGCGCCCCGTCCGGCGTGTCGAGCCGCAGGCCGCGCTTGCGCGGACCGGCGTCGGGGCCGTGGCAGCGAAAGCAGCGGTCGGCGAGGATCGGCCGCACGTCGCGGTTGAAGTCGATCGCACGCGGAGCGCGCGGCGCGGCCGTCGCGGCAATCAGCGCCGCGGCGAGCGCCGTGAAGATCGCGAGCGTCGAAAGCGCGATCCGCGCGGGGCCGGCCACGAAGGCGCGGCTCCGAAGCTTGGTGGCAGGGAATCGCGAACGCGCGGCGCTCACCGTTCGATCCTCCGGGCCGGAGAACTTACCCGCAGCGCTGGCACGGAGGTGCCCGCCTCGGCGCGGGCGACACGTGGCCGGCGCGGTCGCTCCTCGAATCAACGCGTTCTCTGCGCGGTCACGATCGGAACGTAGCCGCGCTCGAGGCCGCGCGGTGGGACGACGGCCAGCGCGGGGTCGAGCGTCGCGAGTGTCCCGCGCGTCGGCGGCGGCATCGTCGCGGCCGACACCGACCAGGAGTCGTGGATGCGCTCCGCCGTCGCCTGCAACCGTGCTCGTTCCGCATCGGACCAGGCGAAGGCGCGCAGCGCCGGCTGGTCGACGAAACGAAACCACGAGTAGGTGACGACGGAGTCGTCCGAGAGCGCGGCGGTGAACGGGCCGGCGACCGGACCGGGATCGGTCCACACGGTCTTCCGCTCGGCGGGCGAGACGTAGGGTTGCCCCTGCACGGCGCTCTCGAACTTCGCGCCGATCAGGTGGGTCTCCGCAGGCACCTCCCGCGCCTCGATCGCGACCATCGTGTCCTTGCCCGCGGCGCGGAAGTACTCGGGGAAGGAGCCCATGCCGCGGGCGGACTTCCATTTCAGGCCGAAGGACGACCGGCTGAGCATCGTGGTTTCGGCGAACGCATCGAAGCCCAAGAGGCGCAGTTTCTCCGGCCCTTGGCGCAGCTCGATCGGATCGGTCGAGCACTCCGGCTCGTGACGGCTCTCCGGTGGAAAGATCTCCCCGGGCGGCGTGCCGCTCGTCGCCCAGCGCTCGAACGGCTCGAAGAGCGCCTCCTTCGAGTACATCGTCACGTCCTGCATGAGCGTCGTGCGCCCATCGGAATCGACCGGGAACTGGAGGCGAGGGATCTTCGAGTAGACAACGCCGCGCGCGTCGCTGGCGGTGAAGCGGGGAACGGTGTTCACCTCCATCGCACCGCCGCTCATGATCCCGGCGCGCGCGTCGAGCGTGCGGCCGGCGGCGTTGGCGTTGCCCTTCGCGATCGCGCTCCACGCGCGCGGGATCCAAAACGCCACGGGACCCTTGAAGTTCTTCGAGTTGACGAAGAGGGTCCAACTGAGATCGCCGGTCGCGACGTCGTTCGAGTCGGCAGGCGGGCGTGGGCCGACCAGTGGCAACGCCATCCACGCATTGCCGAACAGTTCTCCGCAGGTGTCACGCTCGAACGTCAAGCCGTCGGGCGGGACCAAGAGGCGGTTCGTGAGCTGTGCGATCCCCATCTGGTCGGGCGCGAGCGCATCCGGACGGCCGAATCCGAACAGCGGGGACGAGATCTCGTGCGTGTAGCAGTTGGTCGTGCCGTTCATCCGGTACTTCGCGGTCGCGCAGCCGAACTGCGTGCTCGCCCAGAAGCCGAGTCCTCCTTCGATGGTCTGGAACACGTCGCGATAGGACGGACCGCGCTCCGGCCAATGATCGCGCGCGAAGCTGCCGATCGGACACAGCGGGAGTTCGATGCCGCGATTGTCGGGGATGATCCACGTCGACGGCAGGCCGATCTGGAACCCGGAGAGCGGCCGCTCGAGCAGCGGCCACGCGGTCGCGTAGAAGCTCACGCCGTAGCCGAAGCCGTCGGGCGGCGGCGGGACGTTCATGTGGATGTATCCCGCGAGCCCCTCCGAAAGTTGTTGCGGCGGACTCCGGTTCTTTCCTCCCGACTCACCGCCGAGCGCGTTCGCGAACAACGGGGAAACGAGGATCATGGCCGTGGCGAGGGGGCGTGAGCGAGCGATCATCGGGCACCCTCTTGAAGCGTGGCGCGCGCGGAGCGCGCGTGCATCGGCGTCGCCGTGCGTTGGCTGACAGGGGCCAGCATACGGAGATGCCGCGACCCGACGGCGCGATGAACGGCTCCGAGCGGAGTTCAGTCCGTGGCTCGCTGCGCGTTCTCGCCGCGCACGTTCGCCTCCCAGAACTTGAAGTACTCCGACCGCGTCGCCTCCACGAACGGCCGCCGCTGCGCGACGAGCGCGTCCCGGTCGAGACCGTCGAATCGGATGCCGCGCTTGCCGGCGTTGTCGAAGTAGCGGTTGTCCGCGACGTTGCAGAACGAGCACGCCGCCACGATGAACTCCGGGTCGTCGCGGTCGCGGTGTCCTTTCGGCAGCAGGCGGTCCCACGAGAGCGAGAGCCACGCGGAGAACGACAGGGATCCGTCGAGCCCGCAGTACCGACAGCGAAAGCCGTCCCGTCGGAGAACCTCGAAGGCGTAACCGCGCAATGCGTCCGTGAACTTCGGCATCGGCACTTCCGATCGACTCATCGCGGCCGCGCTCCGTCCTCGCGCGAGCCCCGAGCGGTTGGCAGCGCGTGTGGAACTCTACTTCGAGTCCCGCCCCCGATTGCGCGGTCGATCCCGACCCCGATACCTTCTCCGCCCATGAACCGAATCAACGGCGTTCTCCTCATCCTCCCGATCCTGCTCTCCGCGTGCTCCGGCAACTCGAAGCCGCCGGCCGATGATCCCGCCAAGACCGCGGCGGCCGCGACGTCCGCGATGGATGCGGCGATCAAGGAGCTGTTCGCGCGGCCCGAGCAGCCGGTGGACGCGGTCACCATCCAGCACGTGCTGATCTCGTTCAAGGGCGCGCCGCGCATGACGGGCGTGACGCGCACCAAGACCGAAGCGAAGGCGCTCGCGGCGCAGGTCTATGCCGAGGCGATCGGCGGCGCCGACTTCGACGGCCTCGTCAACAAGTACACGAACGACAGTCCGCCCGGCATCTACCCGCTGAACCAGGCGAGCCGCAGAGGGATGGTGAAGAGCTTCGGCGACGTCGGCTGGCGGCTGAAGGTCGGCGAGATCGGCGTCGCGCCGTGGGAAGGAACCGCGAGCCCATTCGGCTGGCACATCATCAAGCGCTTGAAGTAACGCTCGCGCGAATCGTTCGCGCCGGCTGCATCGACGCCCGCCGAGTCACCCGACCCGGCGGGCGTCGCTCGTTTCGCCGCTCCCCGCTGCGCCGAGAGCCGCGTCCATGTCGGCGAGAACGATCTTGACGGCACGTACTTGTCCGCGCAAAGTACTCCGTATCACTCCAGTTCGATGACTCAGCTCGATTTCGCGGCAGCGCGCCT